>NZ_CP135009.1:300000-417660 GCF_039383305.1 Buchnera aphidicola (Nippolachnus piri)
ATAAATGGATTTTAAAAAATTTAAACTTTAAAAAAAATCCACCTATCCAATATGAATATTCACGATTAAACTTAGAATACTCTATTCTTTCAAAAAGAAAAATAAAAATTTTAATAAAAAAAAAAATAATAAAAAAATGGAATGATCCTAGATTATTGACATTATCAGGATTAAGAAAAAAAGGATATACTCCTAATTCTATCAATAATTTTTGTGAAAAAATTGGTTTTACAAAACAAAATAGTATTATACAATTAAAACTTTTAGAATCTTGTATTCGTAAAGATTTAAATCTTACTGTGCACCGGAAAATGGCTATTCTTAATCCTGTAATGTTAATAATCACAAACTATCCTAAAAATTTAAAAGAAATTTTAAAAGTTAAAAATCATCCTACGAATAAAAATATGGGATTTCGAGAAATTTTATTTTCAAAAAAAATATATATTGAAGAAGAAGATGTAAAAAAAAAAATTTTAAATTCTAAAAAAAAAATATCTGATATAAAAATTAAATTACGTTATGCATATGTAATAAAAATATATAAAATTATTAAAGACAAAAATCACAATATTTTACATATTTTAGGAAAATATAAACAAAATACAATCGGTAAAAAATTAAATAATAGTTTAAAAAATAAAATTATTCATTGGGTTTCTAAAAAAAATTCTATTCCAGCAATCTTTAAATTTTATAATAAATTATTTTTAAAAAAAAATCCGGAAAAAGAAAAAAATATTTTAAATATTATTAATCCTAATTCTTATTATATAAATAAAGGATTTGTTGAAAATTCTATTTTAACGTATAAAATTAATACAGCACTTCAATTTGAAAGATTAGGATATTTTTTATATATAAACTATAATATAAAAAAGAATTTCTTAATTTTTAATAAAATTGTTTCTTTAAAACAAAAAAAATATTCAAATAAATTTTAAATTTAATTAAATTCTTTTATAAAATTTATAATATATATAGATATCCTTATATTCTAATTTTAATTTACATAAAAAATTTATAAAAAAATTTTAAAACTATATGTCATTTATTCTTTTTAAAAAATAATGATATAATTATTATAATTTTATTTTTAATATATTTAAGGAATTTTAATATGTATACTATAAAAAATGTTATAGCACGAGAAATATTAGATTCTAGAGGAATCCCTACAATAGAAACAGATATTTATTTGAATAACGGAATTATAGGAAGAGCAATATCTCCATCTGGAGCTTCTACTGGCTCTAAAGAAGCATTAGAATTACGAGATAATAATAAAAACAGATTTTTAGGAAAAGGAGTTTTAAAAGCAGTAAATTATATTAATACGCATATTAAAAAATTTTTAATAGGAAAAAATGCTCAAATGCAAAAAGAAATTGACAATTTTCTTATTAAATTAGATGGTACTCCTAATAAATCAAAATTTGGAGCTAATACTATTTTATCTATTTCTCTAGCAATTGCAAAAGCTGTTGCTAAAAAAAAAAATATTCCTTTTTATCAATATATTGCTCAATTAAATAATACCCAAAAAAAAATTATTATGCCTTTACCTATGATTAATTTAATTAATGGAGGTATGCATTCTACAAATAATTTAAATATTCAAGAATTTATGATACAACCTATTAGCGCTCAAAATATCAAACAAGCAATTCAAATAGGATCTGAAATATTTCACAATTTAGGAAAAATTTTACTTAAAAAAGGACTTTCTACAAATGTAGGTGATGAAGGAGGATATGCACCTAATTTAAATTCTAATGAAGAAGCTTTTGAATTATTAAACGAAGCCACTGAAAAATCAAATTATATTGTAGGAAAAGATATTACTTTTGCTATTGACTGCGCTGCTTCAGAATTATATAACAAAAAAACTCAAAAATACTATTTTAAAAATGAAAATTTATCATATAGTTCTAAAGAACTTACAAAATATTTATATAATCTAACTAAAAAATATCCTATAGTATCTATTGAAGATGGACAAGATGAATCAGATTGGGATGGTTTTTTTTATCAAACTAAAAAAATGGGAAAAAATATACAATTAGTAGGTGATGATTTATTTGTAACAAATACAAAACTTTTACAAAAAGGACTAGATTTACACATAAATAATTCTATTTTAATAAAACTTAATCAAATAGGTACTTTAACCGAAACATTAAATGCTATACAATTAGCGCAAAAAAATAATTATAATGTAATTATTTCACATAGATCGGGAGAAACTGAAGATACTAGTATTGCAGATTTAGCTGTAGGAACTTCTGCAGGACAAATAAAAACTGGTTCTATGAGTCGATCTGAAAGATTAGCTAAATATAATCAATTAATTCGAATCGAAGAACAAGAAAATTTTTCTTTAAAAAAATTTTCTCAATATCAAAAATTTAATTTTTTTTTAAAAAAATATAAATAAAATCTCTAATAAAATTTATTTTTTAATTTTATAGAAATATCTTTAAAAAAATAAAAAAAGGGGGTTTAAAAACCCCAAAATATAATTTTAAAAATTTATATTCATAAAAATTTTACAAAATAAAAAAATATATAATACAATTCTAAAAAAATTTTTCTATTTTTTTAAAAAAATATTAATATAAAATACATTTATATTCTGGATAATAAATAATTATATGTTACAAAACTTTCATAAAAATAACTTACTAATTATCGATGGGCATTCATGTTTATATAAATCATATTATGCATTAATTAATTTAAAAAATAAAAATAAATATCCTACTGGAGCAATTTATGGTTTTATTAATACTTTGAATTATTTAAATAATATTTTAAATCCTAGAAAAACTATTATTGTTTTTGATACTAAATATAAAACAAATCGTACTTTATTATATAAAAAATATAAAAATCATAGGAAACCTATGCCAAAAAATTTATATATACAAATTAAACCCTTAAAAAAAATTTTATTAGCTATAGGATTTCCTATTATTACTCTAAAAAATATAGAAGCCGATGACATCATAGGTACTTTAACTCAAATATTTAAAAAAAAATTTTCAAAAATTTTTATTTATAGTTCCGATAAAGATATGTTTCAATTAATTAATAATAATGTACATCTTATTCAAAATATAAAAAACTTAAAAATTTTATCTAATTTAGAAGTTTTTAAAAAATTTAAATTACCAGCTAAAAAACTTGTAGATTTTTTTTCTTTAACTGGAGATACCGTAGATAATATTCCTGGAGTTCCAGGAATAGGCCCAAAAACAGCATTATTTTTATTAAAAAATTTTTCTTCATTAAAAAAAATTTATAAAAATTTAAAAAATATTGAAAAAAATATAGAACCAAAATTTCAGAGAATTCTTGAGATACTCAAAAAAAATAAAAAAAATGCTTTTTTATCTAAAAAATTAATTAAAATTAACAAAAATATTAATTTAAAAATTAATTTAAAAAAAATATTTCAAATAAATCCTAATATACCTTTTTTAATAAAAATTTTTACAAAATATCAATTTTATAAATATTTAAAAAATATTCATAATCAAGAATTTTCTTTATTAAAAAAAAATTAATAAAAAATATTTTTTATTATGTTTTTTTTTTTAACCAATTTTCTAAAGTATTTTTAAAAATCTCTAAACCTTCACAAGTAAGACTAGAAAAATAATTAATTTTATAATTTAAACCCCAAGATAATAATTTTTTTTTAATATTTTTTTTTTTTTTTTGTTTTTTAAATAAAGATAATTTATCTGATTTTGTTAACAATATTAAAACAGGAATTTTTCTATTTTTTGCAATTAATAAAATTTTTTCATCTAAAAATTTTAATGTAGATCGAATATCAGAAAATAATACAATACCATGTAAACAAATTCTAGTTTGGAGATACTGATATGCCCATGTAGAAATTTTATTTTTCAATTTTAAATTAATTTTAGAGTACCCATAACCCGGAAAATCAACTAATCTAAAAATTGAAGATACCTGAAAAAAATTTATTAATTGAGTTCTCCCTGGTCTTTTACTAACACGTGTCAATTTTTTTTGCTTAGTTAAAACATTTAAAGCTCTCGATTTTCCAACATTAGAATAACCTAAAAATGCTATTTCAGAACCTATAGGAGATACCCAATCATTTGATTTTAAAGCACTTTTTAAAAATTTTGTATTTTCATATTTTATACAGACAATCATATATAGTACCTTTATTTTTTTTAAAAAAACTAATCTAAGAATTTTTTATTATATCTCTTTTAATTATTAAATTTTATAATTTTTTAAAAATAAAATTTTTATACTAGGAATCTCAATTAACATGTTAAATAATCGTCGAAATATTGCAATTATAGCTCATGTAGATCATGGAAAAACAACTTTATTAGACCAATTATTACAACAATCTGGTACTTTTCAAAAACATGAAGAAAAAATTGAAAGAATTATGGATTCTCATGAACTTGAAAAAGAACGAGGAATTACAATTTTAGCTAAACATACTTCTATAAAATGGAAAAAATATTCTATTAATATTATTGATACACCTGGACATTCTGATTTTGGAGGTGAAGTAGAAAGAATTTTATCTATGGTAGACTCTGTATTAATAGTAGTTGATGCTTATGATGGTCCTATGCCTCAAACTAGATTTGTAGCAAAAAAAGCTTTTACTTATAATTTAAAACCTATTGTTATAATTAATAAAATGGATAAAAAAATTATAAGACCAGATTGGGTAATTAATCAAATATTTGACTTATTTGTAAATTTAAATGCAACTGATGAACAATTAGATTTCCCTATTGTATATACTTCTGCATTATTAGGATATTCTGGATATTTACCTAAAAATTTAAAAAAAAACTTCATACCTCTATTTGAAACAATGATTAAATATACACCAATACCTAAATTTAATTCTTCAAAAAATTTTCAAATGCAAATTTCACAATTAGATTTTAATAATTATTTTGGAGTCATCGGAATTGGAAGAATAAAAAAAGGAATTTTAAAAACTAATCAAATTGTATCTGTAATACATAAAAAAAAAATTTTATATACTGGAAAAATTAATAAAATTTTAAAATATAAAGGATTAAAACAAAAAGAAATAAATATTGCTTATTCTGGAGATATTATTGCTGTTACTGGATTAAATAAATTACATATTTCAGATACTTTATGTAATCCAGAATCTTTAAAACCTTTACCTATTTTAAAAATTGATAAACCTACTGTAAAAATGTTTTTTTGTGTAAACAAATCTCCTTTTAGTGGTCAAGATGGAAAATATATTACTTCTAGACATTTATTAAAACGTTTAAAAAATGAAACTTTACATAATGTTTCTTTAAAAATTAAAGAAACTAAAAATTCAAACATATTTTTAGTATCTGGAAGAGGAGAATTACATTTATCAATATTATTAGAACAATTAAGAAGAGAAAAATTTGAATTAGAAATTTCAAGACCGCAAGTTATCTTAAAAAAAAAAAACGGTATTATTAAAGAACCTTATGAACAAACAATTTTAGATATTCAAGATATACACCAAGGTGTCATTATCAAAAAAATTGGAGAATTACGTGGAATTATACAGAATATTACTAAAAATACTACAAATAGAATTTCTATAGAATGTATAATTTCTAGTAGAGCATTAATAGGATTTCATAACGATTTTATGCATTTAACTGCTGGAAGTGGATATTTTGTGTCTTCAATTTTACATTATGCAAAATTTCAAAAAAATTATAATTTTGGACAAAGAAAAAACGGAGTATTAATATCTAAAAATACAGGAATAGCTGTATCATTTGCTTTATATAACCTTCAAAACCGAGGAAAATTATTTATTAAACATGCCGAAAAAGTCTATAAAGGGCAAATAATCGGTATTCATACAAGATCTAATGATCTTATAGTAAATTGTTTACTAGGAAAAAAATTAACTAATATGAGAGCCTCTGGAACTGATGAAGCTATTAATTTGACACCTCCTATAAAAATTACCTTAGAATATGCTTTAAATTTTATAAACGATGATGAATTAATTGAAATTACTCCTAACTTTATCAGATTACGAAAAATTAATTTAACTCAAAAAAATAAATAAGAAATTTTCAAAATATTTTTATTAAATCATAATTTAATTTTTTATTTTTTAAATTATGATTTTTTAAAAAAATAATATATTTAATTAAAATATCTTTTTAATTTTATAGAATTATTAGAAGATAAAAAAAATTTACCTTTACATTCTAAAAATTTTTTTTTTAATAAAACTTGTAAACATATTTTTTGAGAATTTATTAAGATTGCATAAAAAACTTTTCCTACAGCATATACATGACCTTTATATAAACATAATATGTTTTCTCCAATTTTAGGTAAAATCTGAGAATTTCCTAAAAAAAAATCTAATTTCATATTAAAAATATTTTTTATTTCCATTTTAAAAATTGTTTCTTGACCATAATAACATCCTTTAGAAAAATTAATAGCATCCCAAAATTTTAAATTTAAAATTTGAGGTAAAAATTTATTTGTCATTTTTAAAGAAAAAATTGGAAAATATGATTCCATATCTAATAATAACCATTGTAAAAAATTATTTGTATTAATATTTTCTAAAAAAAAATTAAATAAAAAAGACTCTAAATTTTTCGAAATTATTATTAAAAAACGAGGAATCGGAAAAAATATTTTTAAAATTATAAAATTTTTAAAATATTCTATATTATTTTTAATAAAAAGATTTTTTTTAAAATTCATATTTAAAAAATCTATAGAATTTTTTCCTGAAAATCCAAAAATCTTAAAATTATTCAAAATTAAAATTTTAATTTTAGAAAAAATAGAGTATTTTTTTAATTCTAATATTTGTTGCTTTACTATTTCTTTAGAAATAATATATATGTAACCTTCTTGAAATAAAAAAATAATAAAAATACCCCAAACTTTTCCATTATAATTACAATGAGCTCCAATTTTATATTTTTTTTGCGTAACTTCATTTAAATCAATAGAAAATTGTTGATTTAAATAATTTTTACTATTAACTCCTGTTATATATACTATTGATAAATGTTCTAAAGACATTAAAGTAGAAACAAGATCTTTACTAAAAAAAATTTTTGAATTTAAAAATAAAAAATGTCTCATATTTAAAGATCTCTCACATTAATAAAATTTATCTAATTTTACAAAAAATATTACTATCTTTTATATAAAATATTCATTTAAAAATAAAATTTATATTTTTATTTTAAAAATAATATTATTTTTTAAAAAAATATTTTATTTAAATTTTTAAAATACTTTATACTAAAGTTTTAAAAATATTTATTTTTTCTTAAAAAACTTTATACTATATATATTTTTAAAAAAACTTTTTAATTAAATTTTTTTTAAAAAAAAATAATTATTATAATATGGAAAAAAACATGACAGAATTATTTAAAATCATTAAAAAAATAAAAAAAATTAAAAATAATATTAAAATCTTAAAGAGGAATCTTTGAATCTTTATTAAATCAAAAAAAAAAAATAAAATATTCTCTTTTAAAAAATTTTTCTCAAAAAATAAATATTAAAAAAAATAAAAAATTTTTTTTTTTACAAAAAACCATAAATGAAATAGAAGAATGGATTGAAATTTTCAAAAAAGATAAAGACCCGTATATTTTACAAGAAATAAAAATATTATATCAAAATTTAAAAAATAACGTCCATAAAATAGAAAAAAAATTTATGTTTTTACAAAAAGATGATAAAAATAATTGTTATATAGATATACAATCCGGATCCGGAGGACTAGAAGCTCAAGATTGGACTAAAATATTATTACGTATGTATTTACGTTGGGCTATTAAAAAAAACTTAAAATCATATATTATACAAGAAACTTTAGGAGAAAATTCTGGAATTAAATCTATAACATTAAAAATTATTGGAAAATACGCATTCGGATGGTTTCGTACAGAATCCGGAATACATCGATTGGTACGTAAAAATCCCCTTAATACTAACAATCGTAGACATACTTCTTTTAGTTCTGTATTTGTTTATCCAGAAATTGATAAAAAAATTAATATTAAAATTTCTCTTTCTGATATCAAAATTGATGTATATAGAGCCTCAGGAGCAGGCGGACAACATGTTAATCGCACAGAATCTGCTGTTAGAATTAAACATCTTCCAACAGGATTAGTCACACAATGTCAAAATAGTCGATCACAACATCAAAATAAAAATTCAGCCTTAAAACAATTACAGTCTAAATTATATGAATTTGAAAAAAAAAAAAAAAATATACAAAAAAAAAATATAAACAAAAAAAAATTAGATATAAGATGGGGTAATCAAATACGATCATATATTTTAGATGACTCGCGCATTAAAGATCTTCAAAGTGGAATAGAAACCCATAATATACAAAAAATATTAGATGGTAATTTAAAAATTTTTATTGAAAAAAATTTAAAAAATACAACAGGATAAAAAAATTTGAAAAATATTATTATTTCTAATGATAATCTAAAAAAAATAAATATCGAATATTTTGAACGTAAAAAAAAATTAATTAAATTAAAAAAGAATGGATTTAATTTCCCAAATCACTTATATTTTATAGAATCTTTTAAAAAAAAATATAAAAAATATTTTAAAAAAACAAAAAAAGAATTAAAAAATTTAAATATTTCTGTAAATATTTCAGGACGTATTTTAATACGTAGATTATTTGGAAAAGCATTATTTTTCATTATTCAAGATTTTAATTTTGAAATACAAATTTATATTTCTTCCAATATTTTTTCAATTTCAGAATATCAAGAAAAAATTTTAAACTTAGAGATAGGAGATATTATTGGTATACAAGGTATACTGTTCAAAACAAATACCCAAGAATTATCTATTTATTGCCAGAAAATTGATTTATTAAATAAAAGCTTATATACACTTCCTAAAAAATTTTATGGATTACGAAATCAAGAATTAAAATATAGACGAAGGTATTTAGATTTAATTATCAATCAAAAAACAAAAAAAATTTTTATTACAAGATCTAAGATATTATCTGAAATAAGATTTTTTATGGAAAAAAAAAAATTTATAGAAGTAGAAACTCCAATGATGCATATAATTCCAGGAGGAGCTCTTGCTAAACCTTTTATTACTTACAACAATACATTACATCAAAACATGTATTTACGTATTGCTCCTGAAATATATTTAAAACAAATTATCATTGGAGGATTTAAAAAAATATTTGAAATTAATAGAAATTTTAGAAATGAAGGAATATCTACTCGACATAATCCAGAATTTACTATGATGGAATGTTATACTGCATATAATAATTATAAAGATATGATGTTATTATTAAATAAATTACTATTATATTTAATTAAAAAATTATTTAATTCTTCTATTTTAAAATATAAAAAAAATTCTTTTGATTTTAAAAAAAAAATTCCTACTATGACTATGTATGAAGCTATTTTATTCTTTAACCCTAATATTAAAAAAAAAGATTTAAAAAATCTTAAAAATATAAAAAAACTTATTAAAAAACTAAATTTAATTATTGAAAAAAAATGGAAATTAGGACATATTATTAATTATATTTTTGAAAAAACAACAGAAAAAAAAATCATATCTCCTACTTTTATAACGCATTATCCAATTGAAGTATCTCCTCTTTCTAAAGCAGATAATAAAAATCCTAATTATGCTGAAAGATTTGAATTTTTTTTATTTGGTTATGAAATAGCTAATGGATATTCAGAGTTAAATGATTCTGAAGAGCAAAAAAAACGTTTTAAATTACAATTATCTTATGAAAATAAAAAAAAAAATATAAATAATAATTATGATAAAGATTATATACATGCTTTAGAATATGGTTTGCCTCCAACAGCTGGATTAGGGGTAGGGATAGATCGATTAATTATGATTTTAACTAATAACGAAAATATTCGTGATGTTATTTTTTTTCCTACACTACGCATTAAAGAAGCATAGAAAAATAAAAAACAATACTTAAAAGTGAAAATCTATGAATACTGAAATTTTAAAAAAAAAAAATATTTTTTTTTTAGATAAGAAATATAAAACTCCATTATGGTTATATAACGCTGATATCATAAAAAATCAAATTCTAAAATTAAAAAAATTTGATATCATACGTTATGCACAAAAATCTTGTTCTAATTTACATATTTTAAAAATTATTAAAAAATATGGCGCTAAGATTGATGCTGTTTCTTATGGGGAAATTAAAAGAGCTTTATTAACTGGTTTTAAACCTAAAAGTAATGATATTGTTTATACATCAGATATTTTTGAAGAACATACTTTAAAAAAAATTATTAAACATAAAATTCCAGTTAATTTAGGATCTCTAGACATGATTTCTCAACTAGGTAAAAAATCTTATCAACATCCAGTCTGGATACGTATAAATCCAAAATTTGGATCCGGACATCACATACGAACTAATACAGGAGGAGAAAATAGTAAACATGGAATTTGGAATATAACTTTTGCTTTAGAATTACTTAAAAAATATAATTTAAAATTAATTGGATTACATATTCACATTGGATCTGGAGTTAATTATTTACATTTACAAAAAGTTAGTCAATTTATGATTAATGCAGCTCTTAAATTAAACCAAAAAATTAATTTTATTTCTGCCGGAGGAGGTTTAAGTATTCCCTATAAAGATTCTGAAAAAGAAATCGATATAAAACATTATTTTAATCTTTGGAATACAGCAAAACATAATATTTCTAATTTTTTGAAATGCCCTTTAAAATTAGAAATAGAACCTGGAAGATTTATCACAGCTCAATCTGGAATCTTACTCACTAAAATATGTGCAATCAAAAAAACACAAAAAAAATATTTTATTATTATCAATTCAGGATTTAATGATTTATTAAGACCAGTATTATATGGGAGTTATCATAAAATTTCAGTAATTCCCGGACCAAAACACATTTTTAATCAAAAATATAATATTGATGCTATATTAGCTGGACCTTTATGTGAATCTGGTGATATTTTTACTGTTACTGATACAGGTCATTTACTAACTCGAAAATTTAAAAATGTTGCATTAGGAGATTATATTGTTATTCATGATACTGGAGCTTATGGATCTAGTATGTCTTCTAATTATAATAGTAAACCTTTAATTCCAGAAATTTTATATTATAAAAAAAATTTTAAAATAATTCGTAGAAGACAAACGATAACTGAAATGTTAAATTTAGAAAAATAAAAATCTTAAATTTATATAATTTTATTTATATAAAATAAATACCTAAAAATATATTAAAAAAAAATTCTTAAAATCTTTAACTAATTAAACATAATTCCTTATTTTATATAAAATAATAAAACCATGAAAAAAAAAGTATATATTAAAACTTGGGGATGCCAAATGAATGATCATGACTCCCATTTAATACAAAATATTTTAATAAAAGAAAAATATATTATTGAAATAAATCCAGAAATTTCAGATATTTTAATTCTAAATACTTGCTCTATAAGAGAAAAAGCTCAAAAAAAAGTCTTTGATCAATTAGGACGATGGAAAAAATTTAAAGAAAAAAATAAAAATTTAATTATTGCTGTTGGAGGTTGTTTAGCTACTCAAGAAGGAATTAAAATTTATAATAGAGCTCCTTTTATAAATATTATATTCGGTCCTCAAACAATCCAGAAACTACCTCATTTGTTTAAAAAAATTAATAAAAAAAAAAATTTTTTTATAGATATTAAATTAAATTCTTTAGAAAAATTTAATTTAAATTTTGTTAAAACTCCAAAAAAAAAATATATAGAATATGTTTCTATTATTGAAGGATGTAATCAATTTTGTTCTTTTTGTATTGTTCCATATACACGAGGTAAAGAAATTAGTCGTCCATCTAATGATATTTTAAATGAAATTAAAAAATTATCAAACCATGGCATTAGAGAGATTATCTTATTAGGGCAAAATGTAAATGCATATTATGAAAAAAAAAAACATAATAAAATATATGATTTCTGTGATTTATTAACAGATATTTCTAAAATTAAAAAAATTTTTCGTATTCGATATATAACTAGTCATCCTAAAAAATTTCATAATAAATTAATTAAATTATATCAAAAAATCCCAAAATTAGTAAATTTCTTGCATTTACCCGTACAAAGTGGTTCTGATAATATTTTAAAATCTATGAAAAGAGGATATACCATTTCTCAATATGAAAAAATTATTTCTAAATTAAAAAAAATACGTCCAAATATGACGTTTAGTTCTGATTTTATTGTAGGTTATCCAGGAGAAACAGAAAAAGATTTTAAAAATACTTTAGATTTTATTAAAAAAATAAATTTTGATACAAGTTTTAGTTTTTTATATTCAAAACGACCTAAGACTAAAGCAGCAAAATTAAATGATTCTATATCTTTAGAAAAAAAAAAAAAACGTTTGCAGATTCTACAAAAACAAATTAAATTACAAGCATTACAATGGCGCAGAAGAATGCTAGGTACAATACAACAAATATTAGTAGAAGGTAGTAATATCCTAAATAATACAATAGAATTTTTTGGAAAAACAGAAAATAATCGTCGAGTATATTTTTTAGGAAATGAAAAACATCTTGGTACATTAGTAAATGTAAAAATTATAAATATTAATTACCATTCTTTTTTAAAAGGAAAATTACTATAATTATTAAATTTTTTATTTAAAAAACTTATAAAAAATATCATTTAAAATTAGATATAAAATATGACAAAAATAAAAATAAATATTCAAAAAGTTTGTAAAAAAAAAAAATTTATCCCTTTAAAAAAAGATTTTCAAAAATGGTTATCTTTTTTATTTAAAAAAAAAAAAATCGAAATTACAATTAGAATAGTAGAAAAATATGAAATAAAAATGTTAAATTTTTTATATCGTAAAAAAAATTTTCCTACTAACATCTTATCATTTTCTTTTAATTCATTTTTTAAAGAAAATAATTTCTGTTATTTAGGAGACATTATTATGTGTAAAAGTTACTTAGAACAAGAAGCATTTAAATACAAAAAAAATCTAAAAGAACACTGGGCTCATTTAACTATACATGCCACTTTACATTTATTAAAATATACACATAATACATTCGAATCACAAAAAAAAATGGAGAATTTAGAAATTAAATTATTATCAAAATTAGGTTATAAAAATCCTTATTAACATAAAATAATAAAATATAGATTAAAAATAAAAAAATTATATTCATATTTCACATTAACTTAATTGGTATACTAAATAAATTACATGAATGAAAAATATCTAACATCTACTTATAAAAAATATAAAAAAGGTTTTTTTTCTGATATAATACATCATTTTTTTCAAATAGAACCTAAAAATCAAGAAGAATTATTAGAATTAATTCATTTTTTAAAAAAAAGAAAAAAATTGGATTCTGAAACTTTTGATATGTTAAAAGGAGTAATTGTTATTTCTAAAAAAAAAGTACGTGACATTATGATTCCCAAACCTCAAATCGTTTTTTTAAAATCTGATTATACATTAAAAAAATGTTTAAAAATTATTACAACTTCTTCTCATTCTAGATTTCCTGTAATTAATCATGACAAAAATTTCGTAGAAGGTTTCTTAATGGCTAAAGATTTTTTATTTTTTTCTAATAATAAAAAAAATACTTTTTTTATAAAAAATATCTTAAGACCGGCACTTTTAGTACCTGAAAGCAAATCTGCAGATAGTATGTTAAAAAATTTCCAATCCAAAAGATATCATATGGCAATTGTAATTGATGAATTTGGAAATATTTCAGGATTAGTTACTATAGAAGATATTTTAGAATTAATAGTAGGTAATATAGAAGATGAATACGATAATACAATAAATTATGAAAATAATATTAAAAAAATAGATAATAAAAATTACATAATTCAAGGATTGACCACCTTAAAACAATTTAATAATTTTTTTCATACTAAATATAACGATTCAGAAATAGAAACTATTGGAGGATTATTATTAAAGAAATTTGGAAAAATCCCAAAAAAAAATGAAAAAATTAAAATTGATACATTTATTTTTATAGTTACAATCGTAAATTATCGTCATATTATACAAACTCAAATGAAAATTCACTTGTAATAAAAAATAAAAAAATATTTAAATATACTAGTATTCAAAAATTATTTTTAAAACATATTCATTAAAAAAAAAATTTATATTATTTTTTTTAAAAAAAATATATTTTTTTTAAAAAACAGGAAAAAAATGGAAAAAGAATATAAACCGCAATATATAGAAAATTTTGTACAAAAACATTGGGAAAAATATAAAACTTTTTCTGTATATAAAAATAAAAAAAAAAAAAAATTTTATTGTTTACCTATGATGCCATATCCTTCGGGAAATTTACATATGGGACATATACGTAATTATACAATTAGTGATATTATATCACGATTTCAACGTATGTTAGGAAAAAATGTATTACAACCTATTGGATGGGATGCTTTTGGTTTACCGGCGGAGCAAGCCGCTATTATACATAATATACATCCAGAAAAATGGACTAAAAAAAATATTCAAAATATGCGAATTCAACTAAAAAAATTAGGTTTTAGTTATGATTGGAATCGAGAAATTACAACTTGTAATCCCAATTATTATCGCTGGGAACAATGGTTTTTTATACAATTATTTAAAAAAAAAATTATTTATAAAAAAAATACCTTAGTAAATTGGTGTCCTCAAGATAAAACGGTTTTAGCCAATGAACAAGTAATACAAAATTCTTGTTGGAGATGCCAAACTACTATTATTTTTAAAAAAATTCCACAATGGTTTTTAAAAATTACTAATTATGCAGAAGAACTTTTAAACGATTTAAAAAGTTTAACTAAATGGCCTCAAGATGTTATTAACATGCAAAAAAAATGGATTGGAAAATCTACTGGATTACAAATAAAATTTAAAATTCAAAATCAAAAAAAATATATAGAAATTTATACTACAGAATGCCAAACTATAATGAATATAAAATTTATCGCAATATCTCCAGAACATCCATTTACAAAAACTTTAATTTTAAAAAATTTATTAATTAAAAACTTTATAAAAAAATATCAAAAAAATTTTTTAAATAAAGAAAAAATGATTAAAAAAAAATTATATGGTATTAATACTCAAAATTATGTTTTACATCCACTTACCAAAAAAAAAATACCTATTTGGATTGCGTATTATGTGAAAAATAATTATGCAACCAGTGCAATTATGGGTGTTCCTAAATATAATTCTATAGATTTAAAATTTTCTTTATTACATCATATACATTATAAAAAAAAAAATGATCAAAATAATAACTTGACTATTTATAATCAAAAAAATAATATAAATAATATTTCTAAAAAAAAAAATTTTTCTGAAATAAAAAATTTTTTAATAAAAAAAAAAATTGCAAAAAAAAAAATTTATTATAAATTACAAGATTGGAGTATTTCTCGTCAAAGATATTGGGGTACACCTATTCCGATTGCTTATACTCAAACTGGTAAAATTGTTACAATTCCAGAAAATCAATTACCTGTTATTCTACCCAAAAATATAATTATAAAAAATGATATAAATATACTCCATAAAAATAAAAAATGGATTAATATAATTTTAAATAGCCAAAATTTAATCAGAGAAACAGATACTTTAGATACTTTTTTTGAATCTTCATGGTATTATGCACGTTATACTAATCCTTATTTTATTAAAGGTATGATTGACATTCATATGGCAAAATATTGGCTTCCTATTGATCTTTATATCGGTGGAATAGAACATGCTATTCTACATTTAATGTATTTTAGATTTTTTCATAAATTACTACGTGATTTTGGATTCGTAAAATCTAATGAACCTTCTAAAAAATTATTATGTCAAGGTATGGTTTTATCTGATGCTTTTTATTATTTTGAAAAAAATGGAAAAAAAATTTGGTTAAATAAAAAAAACATAAAAATAAAATATAATGTTCATAAACAAATTATTTCTGCAAAATTATTAAATGGAATTCCAGTACATTATGCTGGAAAAATTAAAATGTCTAAATCAAAAAAAAACGGCGTTAATCCATTAAAAATTTTAAAAAAATATGGAGCAGATACTTTAAGGTTATTTTTAATATATGCTTCTCCTATTGAATCTTCATTAGAATGGCAAGAAAACGGATTAATAGGCATGCATAGATTTTTAAAAAAAATTTGGAATTTTATTTATTTAATAAAAAATTCTCAAGAAAATTTTAAAAAATATAAAATTTCTGAACTAATTTTTAAAAAAATAAATTTTGAATTAAATAATACTATTTTAAAGATTACTAAATCTTTAAAAAATACATATTCTCTTAATACTGCAATATCTTATATTATTAAATTTTTTAATTTTTTTAAAAAAAAATATCAAAAATATGAAATTTCACTTGAAATAAGCAAAAAATCTATAAAAACAATATTAATTTTATTATATCCGTTTGCTCCACATATTTGTTTTGTATTATGGAAAAAAATATATAATAAAAAAAAAAAATCTATTGATGAAGAAAAATGGCCTATTCCTGATTTCACTGCTTTAAAAATTCATCAAAAAAATATTACTATACAGATTAATGGTAAAAAAAGACATATTATGAAGGTTAATATTGATGAAACTAAAAAAAAAATAATACAAAAAATTACAAATCTAGAAAATCTAAAAAAATATTTTAAAAATTGTGCTATAATTAAAATTATATATATTCCTTTAAAAATCATTAATTTTGTATTAAAAAATTAATTTATTATTTGTTTTCTACTAAGCTAATAAAAAAATATGAATTTTTTTTTAAAAAACATAAATCAAATACAAAAAAATAAGAAAAATATTTTTTTTTATATTATTATTACTTCTAATGAATTTTTTTTACAAGAAAATATAAAAAATATTTTAAAATTAGAAAAAAAAAAAAATTTTTTAAATTATATATATATTACTATTTTAAAAGAATCTGATTGGATTTATTTTTTTCAAAAATACAGTATAAAAAATTTTTTTTATAATAAGACTATTTTAATTGTTACAATTTTAGAAAAAAATATTCATAAAAAAATTCAAGAAAATTTTAAAAAAATCTCAAAAATTTTTACGATACACATTAAAATAATTTTTAAATTTTTAAAACTTAATCTTATAAAAAATTATACAAAAATTTTTGAGAAATATTTTTCAAAAAAATTTTTTATAATTCAAAATCAAGACTTTTCAAAAATTCAATTTTCTTTATGGAAAAAAAAAAAAATTCAAAAACTTCAAAATCATTTTGATCCTAAAATTCTCATTTCTTTATTAAAAAAAAATATATTAAATTTCTTAAAAACTTTAAAAATTTTAAAAGATTTGCAAATTATTTATCCAAATAAATTTATCACTTTTAAAATTTTTAAAAAATATAAAATTTCTAATATACCTTATACATCTTCTCAATGGATTAATGCTATTATTTTAGGAAAAAAACAAAAATCTATTTTTATTTTAAATAAATTAAAAACTTATAATATATCTTGTAAATATTTAGTTGAAATATTTACAAATTTTATTCTAACAGTATTAAAAATTAAAGAAAAAGAAATTTTTTTATATAATTATTCAAAATTTTTTATATTTTATTTAGAAATAAAATTTCAAGATATACTTAATTGTACTAAAAAAAATACTCTACAAAATATATATTCAGCTATAAAATTATTAAAAATTATAGATTTTAATTTAAAAATTAATAATCTTTATAATATCTGGACATATTTTCAAATCTTATCTATTACTTTAAATTAATAATCTATATATTAAAAATTAAAATTTTATTTTCTATCCGTTCTAATAATAGAGTCTTAATAATATGTTCCAAAAAAAAAATATATTAAATTTACAAGGATATCGTTGCCCTGAATTTTTATTAAATTTAAGAAAAAAACTACATTTTTCATTTTCTACACAAAAAATTGTTATTTTAACAGATGATATCTCCAATCAAAGAGATATCATCACATTTTGTTATTTTATGAAATATAAAATAATAACATATAAAAATACAAAAACACCTTATCAATATGTTATTCAAAAAACCTTTTTCTAAAAAAACTAAAATTTTTTATAATAAAAAATATAATTAAGAAATTAAAATTTTTAAAATTCGTCTTAAAGGTTCTGCGGCGCCCCATAATAATTGATCTCCTACAGAAAATGCAGACAAATATAATTCTCCAAAATTTAATTTACGTATTCGTCCAATAGGAATTTTTAATGTTCCAGAAACAAACGTTGGAGTTAAATATTGCATAGTTTCTTCTGGAACATTAGGAATAATTTTTACCCATTTATTATGTTCTTGAATTAAAGTATAAATATCGGAAATAGAAACATTTTTCAATAACTTAATTGTAAAAGATTGACTATGACAACGTAATGAAGAAATTCGAACACAATTACCATCAATATAAATTTTTTTTTTAGAAGATAAAATCTTATTAGTTTCAGCCATACCTTTCCATTCTTCTTTGCTTTGTCCATTTTTCATTAAAGTATCTATCCAAGGAATTAAACTATTTACTAATGGAACTTTTAAATATTCTTTCGGGAAATTATTGTGAAATAAAGATTTTAAAATTTTATGTTCTAGTTCTAAAATTGAAAATTCTAAATATTTTTCATTTTTTTGTATAATTTTTGAAATATATTTAATTTGTAACAACAATTCTTGTAAATGTTTAGCACCTCCCCCTGAAATAGCCTGATATGTCGAAACTGAAACCCAATCAATTAATTTTTTTTGAAATAAGCCACCTAAAGCTAATAACATCAAACTTACTGTACAATTTCCACCTACAAATGTTTTAATTCCAAAATTTAAACCAGATAAAATATTATTATAATTAATAGGATCTAAAACAATTATAGAGTCAGAATTCATACGTAATGTTGACGAAGCATCAATCCAATACCCTTTCCAACAAATTTTTCTTAATTTAAAAAATATTGTATTAGTATATGCAGAACCTTGACAAGTAACAATTATATCTAATTCTTTTAATATAGAAATATCATATGCATCATATAAAAAAATGTTACCAACATTTTTTATATTTGGACTCTTTTGACCAACTTGAGAAGTAGTAAAAAAAAAAGATTTTATTTTTTTAAAATCTTTTTTTTTTTTCATACGCTTTAATAATACAGATCCAACCATTCCTCTCCAACCTAAAAAACCAACTTTTTTTTTCATAATTTTAATAACCTGTTTTAAAAAACATTCTTCCTAAAAAATAAAATTTTAAAAATTAAAAAAATTTTTAAAATTTTTTATTTTTTTAAAAAATTTTTATAGTGTATCTATAAAAAAAACCATAAAATATATTAATCTTTTTTCTAAAAATATTATATTTTTTTTTAAAAAAATATTTCAAAATAAATATTATATTAATATATTATAATATAAATTATTTAAAATATTATTTAAATTTTTATTATAGGACTTGAAAATTATGCTGACACAAATTTTTTCTTTTACAATATTATTTTTTATTATTATGGATGCATTAGGAAATTTACCAATTTTTATTTCATTATTAAAAAATGTTCCTTCTACACAAAAAAAAAAAATTATTATTAGAGAATTATTTTTTTCTTTAATAATTATGTGTATTTTTCTTTTTTTAGGTCAAAATATTTTACAAATTTTACATTTAAAGATTTATACTATTTCAATCGTAGGAAGTATAATATTATTTTTTATTGCAATAAAAATGATTTATCCAGATATACTAAATGATAAAAAAATAAATAATTTTCAAGAAGTACCATTTTTGATTCCTTTAGCAGTACCTTTAATTACTGGTCCTTCTTTATTAGCAACTATACTTGTACTTTCAAAAAAATATTCTTCTCAAATTTTATACATTTTTATTTCTTTAATTTTAGCATGGCTGATGACATTTATTGTCTTATTATCTGCAGATTTTTTTTCAAAAATTTTAGGTAAAAAAGGGATTAACATATTAGAAAAAATTATGGGAATTATATTAATTCTTTTATCTACACAAATGTTTTTAGATGGAATAAACTCTTGGTTAAAATAAAATATTTTTTTATAAAAAAATAAAAAATTTATAAAAAATATTTTTATATTGTAAATATAAATTCAAATAACTCTATAATTAAGAAATATTATTAAGGATTTCTAAAATGAAAAAAATGACAGATTTTAATTTATATAAAAAAAAAATATTAATTAGAATGGATTTAAATGTTCCTATACATAATGGAAAAATTACATCTCATGCTAGAATTAAAAAATCTATACCGACAATCAAACTTGCATTATCTTATAATGCAAAAATTATTATCGCTTCTCATTTAGGAAGACCTAAAGAAGGAGTATATGATAAAAAGTATTCATTATTTCCTATTTTTAAATATTTACAAAAAAAAATTAAAAAAGTTTCAATACATTTTGAAAAAAATTACTTAAATGGATTATCATTAAAAAATTTTTCGATTATACTTTTAGAAAACGTACGTTTTAATATAGGTGAAAAAACTAATAATATACAATTATGTAAAAAATATGCAAATCTATGTGATATTTTTGTTATGGATGCATTTGCTACATCACATCGTAAAGAAGCGTCTACCTTCGGAATTTGTAATTTTGTATCTAAAATATGTGCTGGTCCATTATTTATTTCAGAAATAAAAAATTTAAATAAACTTCTTTTAAAACCTAAAAAACCATTAATTACAATTGTAGGGGGATCCAAAATTTCAACAAAATTTAAAATTTTAAAATCATTATTAAAAATTACAGATTATTTAATAGTAGGTGGAGGTATAGCAAATACTTTTATTTCAATTAATTATAATGTAGGGAAATCTTTACATGAACCAAAATTTCAAAAAAAAGCTAAAAAATTATTAAAAACAAATAAAATTATTATACCTATTGATTCTAAAATTGGAAATTCATTCTCTATACACGCTAAAGCTTATTTACGAAAACTTCATGAAATTAAAAACTCTGAAGAAATTATGGATATAGGTAATAATACTATTCAATATTATAAAAAAATTATTATGAAAGCAAAAACAATTTTGTGGAATGGACCAATCGGAGTATTTGAATTTCCAAATTTTAGAATTGGTACCCAGAAAATTGCAGAAGCCATTGTAAATAGCAAAGCTTTTTCTATTGCGGGAGGCGGAGATACATTATCTGTTATTAAACTTTTTAAATTAAAAAATAAAATATCTTATATTTCTACCGGTGGAGGAGCATTTTTAGAATTTATTGAAAAAAGAACTTTACCTATTATTTCTTTTTTAAAAAAATAATATTTAACAAATCATTTATTATGTAAAATATAAATATATTAGGATTTTAAATATGAAAAAAATATTAGATTTAATTAAACCAGGTGTAGTAAACGCTAAAGAAATGAATATTATTTTAAAATTTGCTAAAAAATATAAATTTGCTTTACCAGCTGTAAATTGCATTGATACTAATTCAATTAATAGCGCCTTAAAAACAGCTTCATATATGAAATCTCCTATTATTATCCAATTTTCATATGGAGGAGCTAGTTTCTTCAGTGGATTAAAAATTGAAAAAAAAAATCCACATCTTTCTGCTATTCAAGGTGCTATTTCAGGAGCTCAACATATTCATTTAATGTCTAAATATTATAAAATTCCTGTAATTTTACATACAGATCATTGCCATAAAGAAATATTACCTTGGATTGATTCTTTATTATCTGAAGGAAAAAAATATTTTAAAATTTATAAAAGACCTTTATTTTCTTCACATATGATTGATTTATCTAAAGAAGAATTTAATATTAACTTTCAAATTACAAAAAAATATTTAAAAAAAACCAAAAAATTAGATATGTTTTTAGAATTTGAATTAGGATGTACAGGAGGTGAAGAAGATGGAGTTGATAATACTAATCTAAAAAAAAAATTATTATATACTAATCCAAATTCTATTATATATTTTTATAAAAAATTAAAAAAAATTCATCCAGATTTTATGATTGCCGCTGCTTTTGGTAATATTCATGGAGTATACCAACCAGGAAAAATAATTTTAAAACCTTCTATTTTAAAAAATTCTCAAAAAAAAATTAATAAAGATAACATAAATTATAATCCAATTAATTTTGTATTCCATGGTGGATCTGGTACAAAAAATATAGATATTCAAAAATCTATCAAATATGGTGTTGTTAAATTTAATATTGACACTGATATACAATGGTCTACTTGGAAAGGAATACTAAAATATTATAAAAAAAATAAATTTTTCTTAAAAACACAATTAGGAAATCCAGAAGGTATTAATAAACCAAATAAAAAATATTATGATCCTAGAAATTGGATTCGGTCTTCTCAAGAGCAAATTTTTCATACATTAAAAAAATTATTTAAAAAATTAAATGCCCAAAATATTCTTTAAAACAAATATAAATAAATTTTCTATTTTAATAGTAATATTTGTAATTAAAAAAAAAATAACTATAATTATAATATATAAATTTTTATTTTTTAAATAAAAATTTAAAAATTCTGTTCACATATAAATTATAAATTAATAAAATTTAAATATATGCTCCTTCATATAATAAAATTTTTAAAATTTTATTATTATTTATTATTTTTAAAATTTTCAAATTACAGGAACTATTATCGAAGAATTACATGTTATTAAAGATATAAATACTGTTGGAAGTTGGGTATTTAAACACCATAGTTTATTATTTGCTTATATTTTTAATTTTTCTACTGCAATTATTATTTTAATGTTTGGAGTATTTTTAGGACGTTTTGTTTCTAATGGCATTCATAGCATTTTAATTACTAAAAAAATTGATAATACTATTTCAGGATTTTTATCAACTTTAATAAATTATACAATTATTACATTTTCTTTTATTGCTATATTAGAGAGAATTGGAGTACAAGCTAATTCTGTAATTACCGTCTTAGGAGCCGCAGGAATGGCAGTAGGTTTAGCACTTCAAGGATCTCTTGCAAATTTTGCTGCAGGAGTATTATTAGTAACATTTCGTCCTTTAAAAACTGGCGAATATGTAAATTTTGGTTTAATTTCCGGAACAGTAATAGATGTACATATTTTTTATACAATTTTAAGAACTTTAGATGGTAAACGAATAGTGATACCCAATGGAAAAATTATTTCAGGAAACATTGTTAACTATTCCCGAGAACCCATACGTAGAAATGAATTTTCCATTAATGTATCATATGATTCAGATGTAGATGTAGTAATAAAAATTTTAAAAAAAGTTTTAAAAAAAGAAAAAAGGATAATACATGAAAAAGGTACTTTAGTAGGTTTAAAAGAATTTGCTCCTTCTTCATTAAATTTTAAAGTGCGTTGTTGGAGCTATACTAAAGATTTAAATTCTGTATATTGGGATTTAATGTTGAAATTTAAAAAAACTTTGGATAAAAATCATATTTCAATACCTAATCCTCAAATGGATATTTATTTATATCAAAAAAATAAAAAAAAATTTAAAAGAAAAATATGGCGTAGTTAAAAAGAAATCTACGCCATATTTATTTTATATATTTTTTAAAAAAAAGTTAAAGGATTTTTTAAATTTATGTTAAAAATTTATCAATCAAATAATATAAAAAAACTTTTTAAAATAGTTTGTTCAATTTTAAAAAAAAAAAAAAAAAAAATGTTTTAGAACCTGAATTTTTTTTAATTGATAATTTAGTAGTAAAAAAATGGATACAAATTTTTATTGCAAAAAAAATGAAGATTAGTGCTAATATAAAATTTATATCTTGTCAAAAATATTTAATAAATTTTTTAGAAACGCAAAATTTATACAATACATCTTTCCCCTCTTATTTTAAAAAACAAGATTTAATTTGGATTTTAATTTTTTTGGAAGAAAAAAAAAAAATTAATTTAAAATTTTTAAAAACTACTACACTCTCAAAAAAAACAAATTTTTGTATATTATTAGCTACTATATTTCATACATATTTAATCGATGATCCTACAAATATTTTTAATTGGGAAAAAAATTTAACCTCTTTTCAAAAAAATTTTATTTTTCAAAAAAAAATATGGAGAAAAATAATAAAATATTTTAAAAAAAAATACAAAAAATTATCTTTTACAAAAACCTTAAAAAAATTTATTTCATATTCTAACTTTAAAAAAAAAAATAATAATATACCTAAAAGATTATTTATTTTCTCTACTGAACTTTTTAAACCTTTAAATATTTTTATATTAATGTATTTAAAAAAATATACTAACATATATATATTAGAATATGTTTCTGTTTTAAAAGATTTCTTATGTTACGAAATAAAAAAAAAAAAAAAACTAAATTTAAATTATATTTCTTCTAATAATATTTCTGATTTTTTTTGGAGTTCTCAAAAAAAATTTTTTAAAATTAAAAGAAGAAAATTTTTTTATATTTCTTCAAATACAATTTTACAAATAGTTCAAAAAAAAAATTTATACTTTCAGAAATATAATGAATCTAACCATTTTAAAAATATACAAAAAAATATATTTTATTCTAATCAAGATAATTCTTTTTACATTTCAAGATCTTATTCTAAAAGAGAAGAAGTTGAAAATATTTTTAATTATTTATTAATTCAATTTCAAAATAATATAACATTACAACCGCATGAAATATTAATTACATCACCTAATATAAAAAAATATTTTATACATATTAATAACATTTTTAAAAATTTTTCAATACAAAATAAATTTAAAATTCATAAAAAGAATAAATATATTTTAAAAAAAAAGAAAATTTTATTTATTTTTAAAAAAATATTAACATTATCATTTCAAGAATTTGAACACGAATGGATTATAAATTTATTAGATTTATCATTTATTAGAAAAAAATTTTTAATTAAAAAAAAAGAAATAAAAATTTTATATTTTTTATTAGAAAAAATAGGAAAATTTTGGGGGTATAATAAAAAACACTTTAAAAAAATGTCATTACCGTATTTACCTTTTCATTCTTGGGAATATTTTATTAAAAGAATTATAACTGGAATTTTATTAAAATCTAAAGACAAAATTTGGTTAGATACATTACCATATAATATTCAGTCTCAAAAATATAAAATATTATTAGGGCACTTTATTAATTTCCTAGAAACATTAAATAAATGGAGATGTTTGTTATCTTCCACAAGAAATTTGAAAAATTGGATAGTTATAATTAAAAAATTAATTCAAGAAATATTTAAAATACCTGAAAAATGGAAAAAATTTTTTAATATGTTACATAAAAATTTTTTAAAAAATATTCAAGTAGGAATTTTTTTAAATTATAAAAAAAAAATTTCAATAAAAATTTTATTAAATAAAAATTTTTTAAATTTAACACCAAAAAAATATTATAAAAATTTTTTTTCTGGAACAATTAATATTGGTAATATTAATTTATCTTATAATTTACCTTTTAAAATTATATGTATTTTAGGATGTCATAAACTAAAAGATAGTACTATTTCTAAAAAAAACTCTATAACATTATTTAAAAAAAATTTTAATATTCTACATGACATATACAGAAATTTAAAAAATAAAAATTTTTTTTTTGATACTATAATGTCTACAAAAAAATGTTTATATTTAAGTTATAAAATTTCTAAAAATAGAAATATACTTTTACCTATGTTTTTAGAAGAATTAAAAGAATTTTTTCAAAATATATTTTTATTAAAAAAATTTCAAAAAAAAAAAACTATTTTAAATAATATTTTTATTTCTTCAGAAAATTTATCTTTTAAAAAAAATGAAAATCTTAATTCTATAAATTTTGAAAAAAAAAAAATTATAAAGAAAAAGTATCATATTAATAAAAAATTTTCTCACTCATTAAATTTAAAACATTTAATAAAATTTTGGAAATCCCCAATTCAATACTTTTTTACAGAAATTTTAAATATAAAAACAAATTTTTATCAAAATACAACATATTCATTAAATGAACCTTTCCTAATTAATCCTTTGAATAAATATTTAATAAACAAAAAATTCTTAAATATGTTTCTTTATAAAAAAAAAATTAAATTTGAATACTTTCAAAAAAAAAGTATATTACCAAATAATAAATTAGGAAAAATTTATTGGAAAATAGAAAAAAAAAAAATGAAAAATTTATCTAAAAAAATTATTAAAAAAATTAATATTCCAAAAAAATTAAATTTTACTTTATCTTTAAATAAAATAACTTTAACCGGAACTATAAAAAATATTCATAACTTTGAAATAATTCGTTGGATACCTTTACACTTAAAAACAAAAAATATTATGTCTTTATGGTTAGAACATTTGACATATTCTGCTTTAGGATATCAAAAAGAAAGTTTCTTATATAGTTTAGATAAAAAATATTTAAAATTTTCTATAATAAATAAAAAAAAAGCTCAAGAATACTTATTACAATATTTAAACGGATATTATATGGGTATTAAAAAACCATTATTATTATTAGAATCTGGTATTAAATGGTTAAATTCTATATACTTTATAAAAAATAATATCTTAAAAAAAAAAAATATAAACAAAAACTTAAAAAATAAAATTTTTCAAAAAACATGGAATGGAAATTTTTTATATCCGGGTGAAAAAAAAAATATTTATATTCAAAAAATTATTCCTATTTTAACACCAGAAAAAATTAAAAAAATTAAAAAAATTTCAAAATATTGGTGGTTTCCACTTTTAAAATCTCTTTACTTTATAAAATAAAAAAAATATGAAAAAAATTTCATTACTTTTTAAAAAAAAAATAAATACAGGAATTATATTAATTGAGTCTTCAGCAGGTACTGGTAAAACTTTTACAATAGTAAAATTATTTTTAAATTTTTTATTTATAAAAAATTCTAAAAATTTATATAAATATTCAATACAAAAAATTTTACTATTAACTTTTACAAAAAATTCAAAAATTGAATTAAATAATAGAATTATTGAAACTTTAAAAAATTTACTTCAAATATATAAAAAAAAAAATATAAAAGAAATTTTTAAAAACAAAATATTAACATCTACAGAAAATATAAATGATATAGAAAATCATTTAAAAAAAATTAAAAAAAACATACATAATCTTGAAATTTATACTGTACATAGTTTTTTCTGGAAAATTTTACAAGAATTCCAATTTTCAATTTTACAAGATATTCCAAAAAATATTTTAAAAAATATAAAAAATTTATTATTTCAAGCTACTAAAAATTTTTGGAGAAAAATTTTTTATAATTTTAAAAAAGATATTTTAAAAATTTTAATAAAAAAATGGTATTCCCCACTTATTTTATATAAATCAATCTTTATAAAAATATCATTAAATCAGTACACAAAATCTATATTTCCAATAAAAAAAATATTAAATAAAAAACATAAATATTTTATTAATACTATTAATACTACTAAAAATTTATGGATATTAAAAAAAAAAAAAATTATACCTCTGTTAAAAAATTTTGTATTAAATAAAAGAATTTATACATCTAAAAATATAAAAAAATGGCATAATGAAATTTCTCAATGGGCTTATACTCCCACTAAAAATTATAATTTTCCAAAAGTTTTAAAATATTTTTCTAATTTACAATTTAAATCAAAAATTTTTAATGAAAATAAAATGTTAATTTTTAAAAATATAGAAAAATTTTTAAAAATAGATTTTTCATTACATAAAATTTTTTTAACATTAGCTACTTCTGAAATTTTTTTTATTTTTCAAAAAATTAAAATAAAAAAAAATTATATTGATTTTAATGATATTACTCAAATTTTTTTAAAAAATGTTAAAAAAAAAAAATCATTATTAAAAAAATATATACAAAAAAAATATCCTATGGTTTTAATTGATGAATGCCAAGACCTTGATATTTTTCAAAATAAAATATTTATAAAAATATATCAAAATTCTTTAAAAAATACATTATTTTTAATTGGAGACCCTAAACAATCAATTTATAGTTTTAGAAATGTAAATTTAAAATATTACTTTTTTTTTCATAAAATAGCTCAAGAAAAATATAATTTAAATATAAATTATCGATCTTCACCTAAAATTATACAAAGTATCAATGAAATATTTCTATATAAAAAAAATTCATTTTTTATAAAAAAATTAAAATATTCTTTTTGTCAACATTCCCCAAAAAATTCTGAATTCAATTTTTTTCTAAAAAACATCATACAAGAACCTCTAAAATTTTTTTTATGTTCACAAAATTCTATTACAAAAAAAAAATACTATAAAATTTCAGCAAAAGAATGTGCAGCAAGTATCTCAAAATGGATATTATTATCCTCTAAAAAACAAGCAATGTTAACTTTTCAAAAAAATATTCAAAAAAAAATTTTACCAAAAGATATTGTCATTTTAATAAAAAATAAACTTGAAGCCAAAATTATTAAAAAAGAATTAAAAAAACATGGTTTGTCGTCTTTTTATACTTCTGAAAAAAAAAATATTTTTTTACAAAAAATTTCTTTAGAAATATTATGGATCTTAGATTGTATTATACATCCCAATAATGAATATAAATTTCAAAAAATTTTTTTAACAAGATTTTTTAATATAAATATTTATAAAATTCATAAAATTAATACAAATTTAAATAATAAAATAAAAATTCTAAAAAAAATAAATCAATATTATAAAATTTGGAACAAATTTGGTATTTTTGAAATGTTAAAAAAAATTTTTTTTGAATATCAAAAAAATTCTCAAATAATACAAGAAAATTTTTTAATAAAGGAGCAAGAATTTATAATTCTTATTCATATTTTAGAAAAAAAAAATAATTTAATATATAATAAATTTCTTTTAATTCAATGGTTACAAAAAAAAATACAAAAAAATTATGAATTATCTACGCATCAAAAAAATTTTTCTATTAATTCTAAAAAAAAAATTCAAATTATGACTATTTTTAAAGCAAAAGGATTAGAATTTCCTATTGTCTGGATTCCATTTTTTAGTTTTTTTAATAATAAAATTAATGAATTTTTAACATATAAAATAATTTTTCAAAAAAAAACATTCAATATAAAATACTTTAAAAAAAATATTAATCATCTTTTAAAAGAAAAATTTTCCGAAGAACTAAGATTATTATATGTTGCAATTACACGAAGTATAATTCATTGTCGTATTAGTATTGCTACTATAAAATCTAAAAAAGAAAATATCTATGATAATGCATTAAAATATTTATTAAAAAATAGAATTAATAAAAAAAAATTATATTTTTCTAATATTTTAAAAAGTACTCCAAAAAATCTTGTTAAGATATACCAAAAAAAAACAAAATTTTATAAAATAAAAAATTTAAATAAAATTTCTTACATAGAAAAAAAAAAAAATCTTATAAAAAATATTTGTTTACCTTGGGAAATCCTAAGTTATTCTAAAATTTTACATAAACAAAAAAAAATTATTAAATTACCTAAAAAAATTTTTGATACATCTCACTCTTTTAAAACAATTACTAAAAAAAAATATACTTCTTACAATTTTCCAAAAGGTAAAAAAAATGGTATATTAATACATAAAATATTAAAAAATATTAATTTTTCAAATTTCTCTAAAGATTCTTATATTTTAACTAATACAGAAAATCTAATATTAACAAAAAAAAAAAAAAAATTTTTTTCTAAATGGATATTTAATATTTTAAATTGTCCTATATATTCTAAAAAATTTTCTTTAAATAAAATTCAAAAAAAACAATACATTCAAGAAATGCAATTCTTTATACCATTACAAAAAAAATTTAATATTCAAAACTTCAATAAAATCATTAAAACTTATGATGTAAATTCTAAAAAACTCCCTGATATTCAATACCCTGATATTACTGGTATGTTAACAGGGGCTATAGATTTAATATATATTTACAATAATCAATATTTTTTATTAGATTATAAAACCAATTGGTTAGGACCAAAAAATATTTTTTATAATCAAAAAAATATATATAAAGAAATCTATAAAAATCGTTATGATGTTCAATATCAAATTTATAGTATCGCTTTACATCGATATTTAATAAATAAATTAAAAAATTATAAATATTCTAAACATTTTGGAGGCATAATATATTTATTCATTAGATCTTTCGATAATATTCATAATAAAAATGGAATTTTTTTTTATCTTCCAAACTATTCTTTAATTAAAAAACTAAATTTATTATTTTAGGAAAAAATAGTGTTATTAAGTAAAAAAAATTTTTTAAGAATTTTAAAAAAATCTAAAATTAAAAAAATAATTCAAGAAATAGATTTTTATTGTATAAAAACTTTATTGCCATATTTTTCAATAAAAAAATTATTAATTATATTAATTTTAAATTATGAATCGAATAAAGGAAATACTTGTCTTTCAATAAAATATTTTTCTAAGAATCATATTTTAAAAAAAAAAATTCAAAAACTACAATATTTTTGGAATATTATAAAAAATATTAAATTATGGAATAATAAAAAAAATTTACCTTATATAATTAAAAAAAAATACATATATTTATCACGATACTGGAAACAAGAAAAAAAAATTTTAAAATTTTTTAAAAATAAAACTATTAATTATACTAGAATTTTAAAAAAGTATTCTAAAATATATAAAAATTTTAATTTTAAAAATATAGATAAAAAACAAAAATTAGCTATTGGAATAATATTATTTCATAAAATTTCTTTTTTAATTGGAGGACCAGGAACTGGAAAAACAACAATTTTAGCATATATTTTAATAATATTAATTAAAACAACTACTCACACATTAAAAATTGCATTAACAGCTTTAACGGGAAAAGCCACAACACATTTAACAAATACAATATATAAAATTTTACACAAACAAAAATTTTCTTCATTAGAAAATAAAAAATATTTAATCACTGCAAACACCTTACACAAAACTTTATTAATTCAAAAAAATTTTATTATTAACAAAAAATACAAAAAAAAAATAAATTTTGATCTTTTAATTATTGATGAAGCTTCAATGTTAGATACTAATATTATGGAAATTTTATGTCAAAGAATTTCTCTACATACAAAAATAATATTTTCTGGAGATATAAACCAATTACAACCTATTGAAACCGCTTCAATTTTAAAAGAAATTTGTTATTTTGCAAAAAATACATACAATCCTATATTTTCACAATATATTTCAATATTTACGAAACAAAAATTAAAAATTTGTAAAAAAATATCTGAAAAAAATATTAAAAATTCAATTGTGATTTTAAAAAAAAATTATCGTTTTAACACAAATAATATGGTAATAAAGTTCACAAAAATTTTAGAAAATAAAAAAAAAATTTTTTTAAAAGATTTAATTTTTTTAAAAAATACTAAAAATTTTATTTTATCTGATATTTCTACAGAATTTTATTATAAAAAAATGTTAAAAAGTATCAAAAATTTATACCAAAAACATTGGAAACTAATAAAAAAAAAAAACAATAATTTTCCTTTAAATATTAAAAAAATTTTAAAAAATTTTCAAAAAAATCGAGTATTATGTGCAATAAAAGATGGATATTTCGGGGAAAAATTTTTAAATAATTTTTTAGACAATATTTTTTTTCAAAAAAATAATCTATCTCAAAAAAAATCTAAAATATGGTATCATGGAAAAATAATTTTAATTACAAAAAATAATTTTAAATTAAAATTATTTAATGGAATAATTGGAATTTGTATATTATATAAAAAAAAATATAAAATATTTTTTCAATCTTCTAATAATACAATTTTCTCTATTAATCCTATATTAATAAAAAATTTTCAAAGTGCATGGGTTATGACAATTCACAAATCACAAGGATCTGAATTTAAAAATGTTATTTTAATTTTTCCTAATAAATATTATTCAATTATGAATAAAGAATTATTTTATACAGCCTTAACAAGAACAAAAAAAAAAATTAAAATATATATAAATAATAAAATTATGTTAAAAATTATAAATAATATTAAAAAAAAGAAATCAGGACTACATAAAAATTTTTAAAAAAAATAAAATGGTTGCGGGGGATGGATTTGAACCAACGACCTTCGGGTTATGAGCCCGACGAGCTACCAAACTGCTCCACCCCGCTTTTTATTATTGTATATTATATAATATTTTTTTTTAAAAAACAAGAATTTTTACAAAATATTTATATTTAAATATTCTAAAATTTTTTTTAAAAAAAATAAATTTTTACAAAATAAATTTTTTCAAAATGTATTTAAAATTATCTTTGAGAAATATTAAATGATTCCTAAAAAAAGAAGAAAAGCTCGTATAATTGCATTACAAACTTTGTATTCTTGGCAAATTTCTAAAAATATTATGACTCAAGAAATTATAAAATATTTTTTAAAAAAACAAGATATCAAAAAAATTGATTTGATTTATTTTCATGATATTATATATGGTGTTATTAAATATGTAAAAAATTTAGATGTTTTTATGATTCCTTATTTATCTCGACATATTCGTACACTCGGAAATATAGAAATAATTATTTTAAGAATTTCTTTATTCGAAATTTTAAAAAGAAAAGATATACCTTATAAAGTTTCGATTAATGAAGGTATCGAATTAGCAAAAATTTTTGGAGCCGAAAAAAGTCATAAATTTATTAATGGAGTATTAGATAAAATTGTAAAATATTTACTTCAAAAAATTAAAAATTAAGTTTTTTTATAAAAATTTTTAATTTTAAAAAAAATTTAAAAAGAAAATATTTAAAAAAACTAAATATACACAAACATGTATATTTAGAAAAAATAAAAAAATTTTTTAAATAATAAAAAACTTCTAAATACACTTTTTTTTTATAAAATATATATACTATTTAAAAAATATTTTTTCATGCTTTTAAAAAAATTCTTAAAAAAATTATGAAAAATCTATTAACAAAAAAAATATCTGAACCTTGGAATAAAAATATCGCTATAAAAATTGCTTTAAAATATTCAATATATTTAAAAAAAATACATTGGAAAATTATTTTTTTTTTAAGATCTTTTTATTTACGTTATAAAATTATTCCTTCAATAAAAATGATTATACTAACTATAAAAAAAACATCTGATATAAATTTAAATACTCAAATTTTTTTTAAATTATTTTCTAGAAATCCCCTTAAAAATGCATGTAAAATTGCAGGATTACCTACTAATCATTTATGCATATAAAAAATTATTTTTTATAAAAAATTTAAAAAAAATATATTTTTTAAAAAAATTACAAATAAAGAAAAAATAAAAATATAATATGACCATTTTTTATCAGATAAAAAAAATCTACCAAATATAGAAAAAAATATCCAAAAAAAATAGAAAAAACATAAAATAAAATAATTTAAAAAATTTACTGATATGTAAACACTTAATAATAATAAAAATAAAAAATTTAAAAAAATGCTAGAAATTATTATTATTTGAGATTTTAAAATTCCTTTTTTTATAAAATACGTTGGTATTTTAATATTTTGATAATCTTCTAAACAATAAATAGAAATTGAAAATGTATGCGGAATTTGCCAAAAAAAATATACTAAAAATAATATAATACTACAAATATCAAATTTTTTCTGTATAGTAACATACCCAATAAGAGGCGGTAAAGATCCTGAAATACCGCCTATTAAAGTCGCATAAATTTTTTTTCTTTTTAAAAAGATAGTATAAATAACTGTATAAATAAAAAAACCTAAAATAAATAATATTAAACAAAATAAATTATTATATTGATAACACAAAAAAAATCCTAAAAATAATAAAAAAAAAGAATATAAATAAGATAAAAAAATCATAAAAATATTAGAATTACACAAAAATCTATTCTTAGTACGATTCATTTGACGATCAATATCTCGATCAAAAATATTATTTATAATACATGCAGAACCTATAATACTAATTAAACTTATTAATGAGATTAAAAAATATTTTAATTCAAACTGATTCTTGGAAGCTATCAAAAATCCACTTAAAAATGTTAAACTATTACCTAATAAAATACCAGGTTTTAACAACATTAAAAAATGTATTACCTTATATAAATAATTTTTTAGAAATTTTAATGGTTTAAATGATTCATTATCCATAAAGATCCTATAAAAATTATACCAATTATTAAAATAGTAAAAAATAAAGAAAAAAAATTTAAAATTATTAAATTATTTTTTTTAATATTTAAGACATGATATAAATGTATTATAATTTGTATTAAAAAACTCAAAATAAGAATATTTTTTTTTGATATTTTAGAAAAATTTTTTAAAAAAATAATATAAAATGTAAAAAAAATCAATACTAAAATAAAAAAAAAACTTATAAATAAAGAATTTAAAAAAAATTTTTTTTTACAAATTGACATAATGATACCTAAAATTTAAGAAATTTTGTGTAATAAATAAACAAAAATAATAATAAATAACCATATAATATCTAAAAATTGAAAAAATAAATTTAAACAAAAAAAGTCTGAATAAAGATTTTTTATATTTTCATTAAAAAAAATACGGAATATTAAAAGTAATATCCAAAAAATTGCCCCAAAAATATGTATACAATGCATACCCAACAATGCAAAAAAAGAAGAAAAAAAACCATTAATTTCATATGGACAAAAAACTAAAAAAATATGATTTAATTCATAAATTTCTAATATTAAAAATAAAGAAGTAAAAAATAATGTTAAACATAATATAAAAAATATATTTCTAATAGAAATTCTTTTAAAAAAATATACAATAATACTATATATAAATGAACTAAGTAATAAAAAAATTGTTTCTAAAAAAATTATTTGAAAAGATATTTCATGAGTTTTCATCATATTAAAACATTGATTCTTAGTATTCATTAAAAAAAAAACTACAAATAAAACTGAAAAAACAATACATTCACTCATTAAATATAGCCAAAAACCAAAAATTTTTTTTTCAAAATTAATATTTTTTTTCGAAGTAATTTTTATAAACTTATTTTGTGAATTTTCTTTTTTAAATATCATTTTTTTCCTATTTCTTAAAATTATTTTTTTCATTTTTTTTAATTTTCTTTATAGAAATTAAATGCATTTTTGGATCTTGAAAAATTTTTAAGATAATTAATAATAATATACCAAAAAATAAATATTTTATTATCCAAAAAATACGCCATACCATAGAAAAACCAAAAATTGTAACAAATAAACCTATGAAAAATCCAAAACTACTATTACAAGGTAAATAAATATCTTTATAAAGAATATTGTTACAACTTTTTAAAGAAGTATTTTTAAAAATCCAAAAAGCATCTTTACTAGTCACGATGGGTAAAATAGAAAAATTATATATAGGAGGAGGAGATTTTGTAGACCATTCTAATGTACGACCATCCCATGGATCACCTGTAATATCCATATAAGATTTACGATTTTTTATAGAAATATAAATTTGAATTATTTGAGATAAAATACCAAAAAAAATTAAAAAAACACCACACATAGATACCATTAATAAAAATTGAAAATCTTTATCAATATTTTGACTCAAACGACGAGTCATTCCCATTAAACCTAGAATATATAAAGGCATAAAAGTAATAAAAAAACCAATTATCCATAACCAAAATGCTCTAAAACCCCATTTTTCATCTAAAGTAAAACCAAAAATTTTTGGAAACCAATATGTAATACCAGCAAAACCTCCAAAAACAACACCTCCAATAATAACATTATGAAAATGAGCAACTAAAAATAAACTATTATGTAAAATAAAATCAATAGGAGGAATTGCTAAAAATATACCAGCCATTCCACCAATCGTAAAAGTAATTAAGAAACCAATAGTCCATAACATCGAAGAATGAAATTCAATACGTCCTCGATACATTGTAAATAACCAATTAAAAATTTTTACACCAGTAGGTATAGCAATAATCATTGTTGTAATACTAAAAAACGTATTTACACTAGCTCCTGACCCCATAGTAAAAAAATGATGTAACCACACAATAAAAGATAAGACAGTAATTACAATTGTAGCCCAAACTAAAGATAAATATCCAAATAATTTCTTTTTCGAAAAAGTAGATACTATTTCTGAAAAAACACCAAACATTGGTAAAATTAATATATAAACTTCCGGATGACCCCAAATCCATATTAAATTTATATATACCATCATATTTCCACCAATATCATTCGTAAAAAAATGAAAATTTAAATATCTATCTAAAGTTAATAATCCCAACGTAATACTCAAAACAGGAAAAGAAATTAAAATTAAAACATTTGTACATAAAGATGCCCAAGTAAAAATAGGTAAACGAAACATCTTCATACCTTTCGTACGCATTTTAAAAATTGTAACTAAAAAATTAATTGCAGTAAAAATAGTGCCAATACCGGAAATCTGTAAAATCCAAATCCAATAATCAACACCTACACCAGGACTATATTGTAATTCAGATAATGGTGGATAACCTAACCATCCTGTTTTTGCGAATTCACCAATAATTACAGATAAATTCATTAGTAACATAGAACTAACAGTTAACCAAAAACTAATACTATTTAATAATGGAAAAGCTAAATCTCTTGCTCCAATTTGTAATGGAATCACAAAATTCATAAGTCCTATTACTAAAGGCATAGCAACAAAAAAAATCATAATAACACCATGAGCTGTAAAAATCTGATCATAATGATGCGGTGGTAAAAATCCTAAAAACCCTAAAGAAACTATACATTGTTGAATTCGCATCATAATAGCATCAACAAATCCTCTTAAAAACATTAAAAAACTTAAAAAAAAATACATAATAGCAATTTTTTTATGATCAACTGTAGTCAGCCAAGTATTCCATAAATATTTCCATTTTTTTAAATATGTTAAAATTATAAAAATACAACTACTAAATAATAGTAATATAAAAAAAGTAAATAAAATTATTGGTTCTTGAAAAGGAATAGAATTAATAGTTAATTTTCCAAACATTTGAAATCCTTTAATCTGAAATAACTTATATATAAAATTTCATTTTATAATTTATATTTATATTTTATAAATATTTTAAAATAAATTTACAATATTATTAAAAAGATTTGGAGAAATAGAAGAAAAATATTTTATCCGAAAATTTTTATTAGATTCTAAAATATTAAATAATTTTCTAGATGTATCTATCTTTAGAGGAGAACGATGTATTACATTAACCCAATGTTTAAAATTAAATTCATTTTTTACCACACGTACTTGAAATTTCATATTTGAAAATCCAAAACCACTATAATTTGAAGAAATTCCTTTATATTTTCCTACTGAATTTGCAATTAAATTTAATTGAGTTACCATTCCTGCCATAGAATAAATTTGACTTCCCAAAGAAGGAATAAAAAAAGAATTCATTACTGAATAAGAAGTAATTTTAAATTTTATGGGAGTATTAATAGGTATCACAATTTCATTAATTGTTGCAATTTTATATTTTGGATAGATAAATAACCATCTCCAGTCTAAAGAAATTACTTCAATAATAATAGGAGATCTAATGCTTCTCAAAGATTTCCTAGGCTCTAACAAATGAGTATATTTCAAAGATAAATAAGATAAAAAAAATACTATTAAAATAGGAATAACCCAAACTATAATTTCTATTTTATATGAATGAGACCAATTTGGCTTATAAATAGATTTTAAATTAAATTTATTATATTTATATAAAATAAAAAATATTAAAAAAAAAACAGGAAGAACTATTAATAACATAATCTTAAAAACAATCCACATTAACATAAATTCCGTATGAGCAATTCTACTTTGTGAAATGTTCAAAAATTTAAAAATAAGATAAAAAATTAAAAAAAAAGATACACAAAATAAAATTAAAATTTTATGTATTATATTTATATTATTACTATTATTCATAAAAAACCTATATTATTTTTTATAAAAATTAAAATTATTTTTAAAAAAAGTATATCATTTTTTTAAAAAAAATATAAAAATTTATTTTAATACTGTAAAAAATAAATACTACTATATAAAAAAATAAAAATATTTTATTTTTTTAAAAAAAAAATGTTATACTATTAATAATATAAAAATAAAAATATTTTTTATTTTATAGATAATTATTCAAATACTAAAATATATTATTTATATTTAAGAATATTATATTATACACTATTTTAAGTTTCTAGATATTTTTTAAAAACAATCTATACATTATTTAATATACATAAAATTTAATATATTTTAACAAATATAAAAATTCCCCCCTAAAATTCACATTCATGATTTTTATTTTTTCTAAAAATATCAAAAAAGGTTTAAATTAGTAAAAAATGAAAAAATTTATTTTAGAAAAATTACAAAAAAAAATAATTTTACATTATTTAAAAATTTATAATGATACAAAATTACATAAAAAAACAAATAATCAAAAAAAACATTATACTTTTGTTATTGTCTCAAAAAATTTTTCAAATATTAGTTTACTAAATCGTCATAAATTAATTTATAAAATTTTTAGAAAATATATTCCAAAAAATATTTATAGTCTAAACTTATTTACTTATACAATCGAAGAATGGTCAAAAAAAAAATTTATAATTAAAAAAAATATTTGCTTAAAAAAAAATATTTGAAAAATATTTTAACCTATCAAACATTTTTCTTAACATTTTTTTTAAACATTATTAAACTATAACGTTAAAAAATTTTAAAAAAATTATAAATATAAAGTATTTAAAATATTATAATTTTATATATATCATTTTACTTCAAAAAAAATCATAATTTTAATTTTTAATAAAAATCAAAAAATTTTACTTATAGAGACGTCATATGCCATATATATCCACTAAAAAAAAAACAAAAAATACATTTACATCTATTCCTTATGTAATTGAAAAAAATACATATAATGAAAATACTTATGATATTTATTCAAGGTTATTAAAAGATCGAATTATTTTTTTAACGGGTGAGATTAATGATAATTCTTCTAATTTAATAATAGCTCAAATGTTATTTTTAGAAGCTAAGAATCCTAATCAAGATATTTTTTTATATATTAACTCTCCAGGAGGAATCGTTACCTCTGGTTTATCTATTTATGATACTATGCAATTTATTCAACCAGATATAAATACCATTTGTTTAGGGCAAGCATGTTCTATGGCTGCCTTATTATTATGCTCCGGTACTTTTGGAAAAAGATTTTGTTTACCAAACTCTCGAATTATGTTACATCAACCTTCCGGAGGATTTCAAGGTCAAGCATCTGACATTATGATTCAAGCACAAGAAATCAAAAAAATTAAAAAAAAAATTAATACTTTAATTGCATTTCATACTAAAAATAATATTAAAAAAATTAAAAAAGATACTAATAGAGATTATTTTTTATCACCTAAAGAATCTTTACAATATGGAATTATTGATTCTATCTTTACTACTCGAAAAAAATAATAATAAAAAATATATATCTATAATTAAAAAAATTAAAAAAATAAATTAAAATATATTAAGAGAAAAAAATGAATCAAATTATAAATTACAAAAAACATACATTTTGTACTTTTTGTCAAAAAAAACCCAAAAAAAAATCACAAATAATTACAACATCTAATGCAAATATTTGTAAAAAATGTATTCAAATTTATCAAAATTTTTTTTCAAAAAAAAAAAAAATAAAAAATATAAAATTTTTATTTCCAAATCCCATAAAAATCTATGAACATTTAAATAAATTTGTTATAGGGCAAAAATATACAAAAAAAGTTTTATCAGTAGCAATTTATAACCACTATTTACGTTTAAATAATATTCAAAAAAATAAATTACCTTTAGAAAAAAGCAATATTTTATTAATTGGTCCAACAGGATGCGGAAAAACATTATTAGCTAAAATATTAGCTAAATTTATTAATGTTCCATTTATAATTGCAGACGCAACTACATTAACTGAAGCGGGATATGTCGGAGAAGATGTAGAAAATATTCTTCTAAATTTATTACAAAAATGTAATTATGAAATAGAATTAGCGCAAAAAGGAATTATTTATATAGATGAAATCGATAAAATTGCTAAAAAAAATAAAAACATATCATTAACACGAGACGTCTCAGGAGAAGGGGTACAACAAGCTTTATTAAAAATTATTGAAGGAACAATAGCTTCTATTCCACCGAAAGGAGGACGTAAACATCCAGATCAAGAATATATTAAAATTGACACTACTAATATTTTATTTATATGTGGAGGATCTTTTAACGGATTAAAATCTATTATACAAAATAGATTACAAAAAAATTCTTTAATTGGTTTTAATTCTAAAATTTACACTCATATAAAAAAAAAAAATCTTCAATCAAAAAATATTTTACCAAAAGATTTAATAAATTTTGGATTAATTCCAGAATTTATAGGTAGATTACCTATTTCAGTAACATTAAAAAAATTAAATATAAAACAATTAACATCAATATTATATAAACCTAAAAATTCATTAATTGAACAATATAAAACATTATTTAAACTTCATAATGTCAAATTAAAATTTAATAAAGAAGCATTAATTGAAATTGCAAAAAAATCAAAAAAAGCTAACACAGGAGCCAGAGGATTAAAAATAGTTTTAGAATCTTTGTTATTAGATACAATGTATTATTTACCTAATTACAAAAATTTACAGAAAATTTATATTAATAAAAAAGTTGTACTAGGATTAGAAAAACCAAAATTAATATTTTCATTAAATTTATAAAAAATTTTCATACAAAAATCAAATAAAAAACATGATATATTTTGAGTATAAAAATCTTATTTATACATATTTTTTATATGTAATATTATAGAAATCTGTAATTTTTGTCCATTTTAACTTCAAAAAGAGACATTTTTATGAATTCTAGTCGCTCTAAAAATCTTAAAATGCCGGTTTTACCTTTAAGAGATGTAGTCGTATATCCAAATATGGTAATTCCTTTATTTATTGGGCGTAAAAAATCAATTCATTGTATTGAATCGGCAGTCCATAATAATAAAAAAATTATGTTAATAGCACAAAAAGATGCTGTTATAGAAACACCAAATGAAAAAGATTTATTTACTACTGGTACAATCGCTGACATTTTACAAACTTTAAAACTTCCAGATGGAACAATCAAAGTTCTTGTAGAAGGACTATATCGAGCAGAAATTTTACAATATGAAAAAAATAAATTTTTTTTTTATGCAAAATTAAAAAAAATTGTTTGCCCAATTCTACCTATACAAGAACAATCTATTTTAATTAAAACTACTATTACTCAATTTAAAAAATATATTAAATTAAATAAAAAAATTTCACATGAAATTTTAAAAACTCTTGATAAAATTGATCAAGCCGAAAAATTGGGTGATGCTATAGCAATTCATATGCCTTTAAAATTACATGAAAAACAAAAGTTTTTAGAAATTTTTAAAATTAATGAAAGATTAGAATTTTTAATGTCAATTATGCAATCTGAAATAGAATTATTAAATATTGAAAAAAGAATTCAAAACCGCGTAAAACGACAAATGGAAAAAAGTCAACGTGAATATTATTTAAATGAACAAATTAAAGCTATACAAAAAGAACTAGGAGATTTAGAAAATATTCCAGATGAATACGAAATTTTAGAAAAAAAAATTAAAAATTCTAAAATGCCTTTAGAAGCAAAAAAAAAAACTCAAATAGAATTACACAAATTAAAATCTATGCCCACAATGTCAGCTGAAGCTACAGTAGTCCGAAGTTATATTGAATGGATGATACAAGTTCCATGGAAAAAACGTAGTAAAATTAAAAAAAACATCAAAATAGCTCAAGAAATCTTAAATAAAGATCATTTTGGATTAGAGAAAGTTAAAGAAAGAATTTTAGAATGTTTAGCTGTTCAAAATCGTATTAATAAAATTAAAGGACCTATATTATGTTTAGTGGGACCGCCTGGTGTAGGAAAAACTTCTCTAGGAAAATCAATAGCACGGGCTACTGGTAGAAAATACATCCGAATGGCATTAGGAGGTATGAGAGATGAAGCTGAAATTAGAGGGCATCGCAGAACATATATAGGATCTATGCCAGGAAAAATTATCCAAAAAATCGCTAAAATAGGTGTAAAAAATCCATTATTTTTATTAGATGAAATAGACAAAATGTCTTGCGATATGAGAGTAGATCCTTCTGCAGCTTTATTAGAAGTATTAGATCCAGAACAAAATATTTCTTTTAATGATCATTATTTAGAAGTCGATTACGACCTTTCTGAAGTCATGTTTATTGCTACGTCAAATTCCCTTAATATTCCTGCGCCTTTATTAGATCGAATGGAAGTTATTCGATTATCTGGATATACAGAAGATGAAAAATTTCATATAGCAAAAAAACATTTATATATTAAACAAATAAAAGAAAATGCTTTAAAATTACATGAATTAACAATTCATGATAATGCTTTTCTAAATATTATTCGCTATTATACTAGAGAAGCCGGTGTACGAAATTTAGAAAGATCTATTTCTAAAATTTGTAGAAAATCTGTTAAATATTTATTATTAAACCCTCCAAAAAAAAATATTGAAATTAATAAAAAAAATTTAAAAAAATATCTAGGAATAAAAAAATATTCTTATGGAAAAAAAAATATAAAAAATCAAATAGGTCAAGTTATTGGTTTAGCGTGGACAGAAGTTGGAGGAGATCTTTTAACTATAGAAAGTGTTTGTATTATCGGTAAAGGTAAATTAACTTATACTGGATCTTTAGGTAAAGTAATGCAAGAATCTATTCAAACAGCTTTAACAGTTGTACGATCCCAAGCTATGAAATTAGGTATCAAAAAAGATTTTTATGAAAAAAATGATATTCATGTACATGTCCCTGAAGGTGCAACCCCTAAAGATGGACCAAGTGCTGGAATAGCTATGTGTACTTCAATTATTTCTTGTTTAACTAACAATCCAGTAAGATCAGATATTGCAATGACTGGAGAAATCACTTTATATGGTAATGTTTTAACTATTGGAGGTTTAAAAGAAAAATTAATTGCAGCTCACCGAGGTGGAATTAAAAATGTTTTAATTCCAAAGGAAAATATAAAAGATTTAGAAGAAATTCCAAAAAATATTATTAAAAACTTATCTATCTATCCTGTTAAAAATATTTCAGAAACTTTAATTATAGCATTAGAAAAAAACCCATATTAATTTATATAATTAAAAATTTTACAAAAAAAATAAAATTATTGCTAAAATTAAATATAAAAAATATTGCTGGCAAATTTTTTTATTGCCAGCTTTTTCAATATCTAAACTGATATAAAATTTAAAGAATTATTTTTTAAAAATATTCTATATATAAATTATTTTTAAAAATAAAATTTAATTTTTTTCTAAATATTTTTTTTTAAAAAATATTTATTTTTTTTAAAATTATTTTTTTAAATACCCTAATATGTTAAAATTATTATATTTTTTTTAAAAATTTATATTTTTTAAAAAAATATTTTCTAAAAATATATTCTATTTTAAAATTTAATTTTTATTTCAAAAGGTTATTATATGCAATTATTTCAACAATTAAAATGGTATTTTAAAAAAGAATGGAAAAGATATTTAGGAGCTTTATTATTGTTAATTCTTGTTACAATATTACAATTACTACCTTCTTCTATTATCGGAAAAATTATTGATAATATTTATCATAAAAATATTAATACAAAATTTACATTATTATGGATGTTTACAGTAATTGGAATTTCAGGTTTAATTTATATTTTAAGATATTTTTGGAGAATTTTATTATTTGGAGCATCTTATGCTTTAGCTACAGAATTACGAATAAAATTTTGTCAATCATTAATTAAAAAAAATGCAAAATTTTATAATAAAACAAATAATGGAGATTTAATGGCTCGTGCAACAAATGATATTGATAAAGTAGTTTTTGCAGCAGGTGAAGGAGTATTAACTTTAATTGATTCTTTTGTATTAGGATTTTCAGTATTTAGTACAATGTGTATTCAAATTAATTATAAATTATCCTTTGCTTCTTTATTACCTTTACCAATTATGGCTATAATTGTAAAAATTTTTGGCAAAAAAATACATTTTTATTTTCAAAAATCTCAAAAATCTTTTTCTAAATTAACCAGTTATACTCAAGATTGTTTAAGTAATATACGTATGATCCGAGGATTCGGATTAGAAAAAAAAGAATTAAAAAAATTTACTATATTATTATCTAAAAATAGTCTAAAAAATTTAAATGTGACAAAAATAGATGCTCAATTTGATCCTATTATTTATTTATCTATTGCTGCTTCAAATTTAATTGCAATTTTAGGGGGTAGTTTTCTTATTTCTCAAGGAAAAATGACTTTTGGGCAATTAACTAGTTTTCTTTTATATTTAGGGACTATGATTTGGCCTATGTTAGCTTTTGCATGGCTCTTTAATATTATTGAAAGAGGAAGTGTATCATGGGAAAGAATACAAAAAATTTTAATAAAAAAAAATTTAAAAAAAATAACATTAAAAAAAATAAAATTTAAAAAAAATCATATATTAAAAATATATATAAAAAAATTTCATTATCCCAATTCTAAAAATTGTATATTAAAGAATATTAAAATTAACTTATTACCCGGAAAAATTTTAGGAATCTGTGGACCTACAGGCGCAGGAAAAACAACATTAATTAAAATAATCCAAGGAACGTATAAAAATCATAAACAAAAAATATTATATGGTATATATAATATACATAAAATATCCAAAAAAAATTGGAAAAAAAACATTTCTATAGTAGAGCAATCTCCATTTCTATTTTCTGATACGATTTTAAATAATATTTCTTTCGGAAATCCTAATGCGTCTATTTCCGAAATAAAAAATGTAGCAAAATTAGCTAAAATACATCATGAAATAAAAAATTTTTCAGAAGGTTATAATACTCAAATTGGTGAAAGTGGAATTACTTTATCAGGAGGACAAAAACAAAGAATTTGTATAGCTCGTGCTTTATTAATGAAACCTAACATTTTAATTTTAGATGATCCTTTATCAGCTGTCGATAATGAAACAGAACAAAAAATTTTAAAAAATATTTATCAACAAAAATTTAAAACACAAACTATTATTTTAATTTCACATAAATTATCTATTTTAAAAAAATCTGATAATATCATAGTTCTTAAAAAGGGTAAAATAATACAAAAAGGTACTCATAAAGAATTATTAAATAAAAAAAATTGGTATCAAAAAATGTATCATTATCAAAAATTATAATACCAATTTAAAAAATTATAAAATAAAATAAAAAAGGATAAAATGATCTCGTGAATAATACCTTAAAATCTTGGATAACAATTAAAAAATTATTATCTTATTATACACTTTATTTATATTCATTCATCTTATCATGTTTACTTATGTTATTTTCTACAATTACAGAAATTCTAGGTCCAATAATTATTAGTATTTTTCTAAAAAATATGTTAAAATATAAAATTTTTAATTATAAAATATCTATATATTTAATTTTTATTTTTTTAACATTACAAATAATTTCTTCCATTTTAAATTATCTTCAAAAAATAATATTTAATAAAATTTCTATTAATATTATTCAAAAAATTAGAATTCAAGTAATGAAATCAATTTTAAACCAACCAATGAAAATATTTGACTATATTCCAATTGGAAAATTAGTTACAAATGTTATTAATGATATAGAATCTGTTAAAGATTTTTATGACATTATTGTATGTTCTATATTAAAAAATTTTATATTATTTATTATGATTAGTATTGCTATGTTTTCTTTAGATTGGAAAATGGCATTAATTAGTTGTTTAATTATTCCTATTGTAATTAGTATAATGTTTTTTCATCAATATTATAGTAAACCTATTATACAAAAAATTAAAAATTCTATTACACAATTAAATATTACAATTAACGAATTATTAAATGGAATTTCTATTATACAACAATTTCAACAAGAAAAAAAATTTATTAAAAGAATAAAAAAAATTAGCGAAAAAAATTATTTAGAAAAAATGAAAATTTTACGACTTGATGGATTATTATTACGACCTTTATTAAGTTTTATTGCTTCTATTATTTTAGCAAGTATTATTATATTTTTTAAATTTTCTAATTATAATTTATGCAAAATAAGTTTACTATATACTTTTATGAATTATTTAGGTCGCTTAAATGAACCTTTAATTTCTATGGCTAATCAACAATCTTTATTACAACAATCTATTGTTTCTTCAGAAAGGATATTTAACTTAATAAATTCTCAAAAACAAAAATACGGAATAGATAATACAAATTGGGAAAATGGTGATATAAAATTTAATAAAATAAATTTTTCATATAAAAAAAACTCAAAAAAAGTATTAAAAAATATTACTTTTACAATTAAAAAAAATAGTTGCATCGCATTAGTAGGAAAAACAGGTAGCGGAAAAAGTACATTAGCAAAACTTTTAATGGGATATTATCCTGAACATACAGGTACAATAACAATAAATAAAAAAAATATTTATACATTTTCAAAAAAAAAAATACGAAAACATATTTCTATGGTACAACAAGAACCAACTATTTTACATGATACTGTACAAAAAAACATTTCTTTAGATAGAAAAATTACCACTAAAAGAATTTTAAAAATTATTAAAAAAGTACAATTACATAATTTTCTTAAAAAATTACCTAAAAATCTTGAAACCATCTTAGATCCACAAGGAAAAAACTTGTCACAAGGTCAAAAACAATTAATCGGAATTAGTCGAGTTTTAGTAAAAAAACCAAAAATTTTAATTTTTGATGAAGCTACAGCAAATATTGATGCTGAATCAGAACAAAACATTCAAAATACATTAAATAAAATTAAAAAAAATACTACTACTATTATTATTGCTCATCGTTTATCTACTGTTATAAATTCAGACAAAATCATTGTCTTAGAGAAAGGAAAAATTGTTGAACAAGGAAAACATTTAGAATTATTACAAAAAAAAGGATTTTATTGGAAAATTTATAATTTTCAAATTAAAAAAAAAATATTTCTATAAGAAATCAAAAATAAAAAATAAAAAATTTAAAAATCCTGTTAGATTCTTAAACACCTATTTTATTTAATTTGGCTGCTTTTTTCCAAACCTGACCAGTTATTTAAAGTCAAATAGTATTTTAATACTAACAGGATTTTTAAAAAATTTATATAATTTAAAAATCATAAAAATAAAAATCTTTTTTATTAAACACTAAATTATAATAAAAGTCTAGTAAAATATTTAAAAATAAAAAAATATTATTAAAATAAAATAGGAATTAATATGCAATACAATATTTTAACAAATAAATGGAGACCTCAAATTTTTGATGAAGTTATTGGACAAAAATATATTCTTAAAATCTTAAAAAATTCTATTGATACTGGAAAAATTCATCATGCATGGTTATTTACAGGAATCCGAGGAATTGGAAAAACTACTTTAGCTAGAATTTTAGCAAAAAGTTTAAGTTGTATAAAAAAAATTACTTCAACACCTTGTAGAATATGTAATCATTGTATTTCAATAGAACAAGGAAAATTTTTAGATTTTATAGAATTAGATGCTGCATCACGAACAAGGATAGAAGATATTAAAATTATTTTAGATTCTATACATTACAAACCTATTAAAGGTAGATTTAAAATTTATTTAATAGATGAAATCCATATGTTATCTAAACATAGTTTTAATGCCCTCCTTAAAACTTTAGAAGAACCTCCGCAACATGTAAAATTTATTTTAGCTACTACAGAAATAGAGAAATTACCATATACAATACGTTCTCGTTGTTTACAATTGCATTTACAACCAATTACAGAAAAAAATATTTATAATCTTATTAAAAAAATTTTGAAAAAAGAAAAAATTAATGTAGAATCCGAAGCTATAGAGTTATTATCTCAAAATTCTTCTGGAAGTATTAGAGATGCTATAAACATGACAGAATTAATTTTATCATCTTCACAAAAATCTAAAATTACTTATACTTATGTGACAAAATTATTAGGAATTTGTGATTCAAAAAATATAATAAAAATTATTCAATATATTTTAAAAAAAGATTTAAAAAACATTTTTAAATTATTAGATTTAATAGAAAATTTAGGATTTTCATTAGAAAATTTATTAATAAAAATAATTCAATTTTTTCATTATATTTCTTTATTACAAACTACCTCTTTAAATATTTATAAAAAATTTAAAAAATCTTTTCAAAATATTGAAAAAATACATATTCTTTCAAAAAAAATATCTTTTAAAAAAATTCAAAAATATTATAAAATTTTGATTTTAGGAAGAAAAAATTTAAAATATGCTCCTAATATACGAATTGGTATAGAAATAATTTTTTTACAAATATATTATGAAATATAATTAAAATTTTATAGATTTTTTAGATATAATAAATAAGTTCTCTAAAATAGGAAATAAAAAAATGTTTACAAAAGATAATTTTGAAAAATTATTACATCAAGCTCAAAACATGCAAAAAAATATAGAAAACATACATACAGAATCAAAAAATATTCAAGTAAAAGGAGAATCAGGAGCAGGATTAATAAAAATTTATTTAAATGGTCTATACCAATGTCAAAAAATTAAAATTGATAAGACTTTATTCACTATTTCTAATAAAAAAATAACAGAAGATTTAATTATAGCAGCCTTTAATCATGCTGTTCAAAAAATTTTAGACACTCAAAAAAATAAAATTATAAAAACATGTTAAAATAAGATATAATATTAAAATTTTAAAAAATATAATTATCTTATATTATAAAAATATTAAAAAATTTATTTTTTTAATATAAAATTTATTTTTTTTTAAAAAAAAAGAATATTTAAAATAGGAAAATATAATATGGATAAAAATACAAAAAAAAAAACTCATATTTTTCAATCTGAAGTCAAACAATTATTACATTTAATGATACATTCTTTATATTCTAATAAAGAAATATTTTTAAGAGAAGTTATATCTAATGCATCAGATGCAATAGAAAAATTAAGATTTTCTAAATTATCTTCTCCAGAAAATTTTTCAAATTTAATTTCTCCTGGAAAAATTCAAATATCATTAAATAAATCAGAAAAAACAATAACTATTTCAGACAATGGAATAGGAATGACTAAAAAAGAAATTATTAATAATTTAGGAATTATTGCTCAATCTGGAACTAAAAATTTTTTAAAAAATCTTAAAAAAAATAATACACAAAAAAATGATTTTATTGGAAAATTTGGAGTAGGATTTTATTCTATTTTTATTGTTGCTGAAAAAGTTGCTGTATATACACGTCACGCTAACATTCATAACAATTTAGGAATTTTATGGGAATCTGAAGGTAAAGGAACATATACAATTCAAGAAATTCCTTTAAAAGAGATTGGAACTCAAATTATTTTATATTTAAAAGATACAGAAAAAGAATTTTTAGAAGAATGGAAAATTAAACAAATTGTTAAAAAATATTCAGATCACATTTCAATTCCAGTAGAAATTTCAAAATATGACGAAAAAACAAAAACAATATCTTGGGAAAAAATAAATAAAGCGCAATCTTTATGGACTTTACCAAAAACAAATATTACAAAAAAAGAATATCAAGAATTTTATTCTTATCTAACTCAAGATACTGAAAAACCATTAATCTGGACACATAATATTATCGAAGGATCCCAATCATATATTAATTTAATGTATATTCCTAAAAAAACTACATGGGATATGTGGAATCGTGAAAATAAACATGGTTTAAAACTATATGTTAAAAATGTATATATTATGGATGATGCAACTCAATTTTTGCCTAATTATTTAAGATTTGTAAAAGGAATTATAGATTCTCAAGATTTACCATTAAATGTATCCCGTGAAATTTTACAAAATAATGAATTAACAAAAAATTTAAAAAAAACTTTAACTAAAAGAATTTTAACATTATTAACAAAATTACAAGATCAAGACCAAAAAAAATATCAAGAATTTTGGAATAACTTTGGAATAATTTTAAAAGAAGGAATAGCTGAAGATACAGAAAATAAAGATATAATTTCAAATCTATTAAGATTTAATTCCTTAAAAATTTCCCAAAAAATACAAACAGTATCTTTAAATGATTACTTAAAAAATTTTAAAGAAAATCAAGAAAAAATTTATTTTTTAACTGCAGATAGTTTTGATTCAGCTTTAAATAGTCCACATTTAGAAATTTTTAAAGAAAATAATATTGATGTACTATTATTATCTGATCGAGTAGATGAATGGATGATGAATTATTTATTAGAATTTAAAAATAAAAAATTCCAATCAATTAGTAAAACTGATATTACATTAGAAAAATTTTTAAAATCAAAACCTATTTTACCAGAAAAAATAAATCAAAAATATTCTCTTTTTATACAAAAAATTAAAGAAATTTTAGATAATAAAGTAAAAGACGTCCGGATTACAAATCGATTAACTAATACCCCTGTAATTGTATTAACAGATTCGAATGATATGAGTACTCAAATGTCTAAATTGTTTGTAGCAGCAGGACAACAAGTACCTACAATCAAATATATTTTAGAAATTAATATGGAACATAAGTTAATTAAAAAAATTTTAAAAATTCAAGAAAAAGAAAAATTATCAATTTGGATTGAAATGTTATTTGAGCAAGCTATTCTAGCTGAAAAAGGAAATTTAGAAAATCCAAATAATTTTATCAAAAAAATAAATAAATTATTAACAATATAAGATTTAAATTTTATTAAAAAAATTTATATAAATTTTATATAAACTGTTAAAATTTTAAAAATTTATTATAATAAATATTTTTAGAGTTCCGTAAAATAATTCAGGAACTCTTTTTTTAAATTTTTTTAAAAAAATATTAATAAGAAAATTTAAAATATTTATCATTTTAACTTCATAATATAAAATTTAATTTAATATTTTTTATAAAAAATATGCGCTCTAAAGGGCTTGAACCTATAACCTACAGCTTAGAAGGCTGTTGCTCTATCCAATTGAGCTAAGAGCGCAAAAAAATAAATTATTTATCATTATAACTAAAAAAAAAAAAAGTGCAATAATTTATTAATTTTTATCTTATATATATACTTTTTTCAAAAAATTTAAAAAAATTCAATTAATTTTAAATCAAAAAAACCTTATGACTACAAAAATCTTAAATGGTTCTAAAATTGCTTTAAAAATATTAAAAAAGCTTAAAAATAAAGTAAAATTAAAAACTCAACATGGAAAAAGGTCTCCCGGATTAGCTATTATTTTAATTGGCAATTTACCTGAATCTTTACTATATATTAAAAATAAAAAAATAGCCGGAAAGTTTGCGGGATTTCTCATAAAATGTTTTTTCTTTGAGATCAATGTCACCGAATTTATAATTTTAAAAAAAATAAAAGATCTTAATAAAGATAAAAATATTGATGGAATTTTAATACAATTACCTATCCCTCAACATTTAAACTATATAAAAATTTTTAGTAGCATAAATCCTACAAAAGACATTGAAGGATTTCATCCTTATAATATAGGAAAATTTTATCAAAAATCACCTATTTTTCGACCATGTACTTCAAAAGGAATTATTACATTATTAAATTACTATAAAATAAATATATATAATTTACATGCTTTAATTATCGGAGATTCTAATACAGTAGGAAAACCTATGTTATTAGAACTATTAATGCAAAATTGCACGACAAGTATTGTACACAAAAATACCAAAAATCTAAAAAATCTTACTAAATATGCAGATCTGATTATTATAGCAATTGGAAAACCAAATTTTTTATACGGCACTTGGATCAAAAAAAATTCTATTATTATAGATGTTGGAATTAATTATATAAATAAAAATACTATTATAGGAGATGTACATTATAATTCAGCATCTTTAAAAACCTCATATATTACCCCAGTACCTGGAGGAGTTGGTCCAATGACTGTAGTATCTTTATTACAAAATACTTTTAAAGCTTATCAAAAATTTCAAAAAAATTAAAAAAAATATTCCGAATCAAATTTTGAATCATTTATAAAAATTTTTAATTTATATAATTTTTCTCGTATATCATCAGCTAAATCCCATTGTTTATTTTTTCTATATTTATTTCTTAATTTTAATAAATTTTTAATATAATATTTTGAATCTAGACAATTTTGAAAAATATTTAAAGATTTTTTAAAAGAAAATTTTAAAAAAATACCTAAAAAATTTCCTAAGTACAGTAAAGTAAATACTAAATATTTTTCTAAAAAAAAATTTTTTCCATAAAGAGATTTAATATATTTAGATAATTTATATAAAATAGAACATGCTTTAGGAGTATTAAAATCATTTTCTAAAGCCTTCATGAATAAATTTATAAATTTTTTTTGTTCTATAAAAATAATTTTAAAAGAAACTTTTGAAAAATTATATAAATTTAAAACAGAATAAATACGATTCATAATATTTTTTGAAGAAATTAAATTTTTTTCTAAAAAATTTAAAGGTCGACGATAATGTGTGGATAATAAATAATATTTTAAAACATCTACTGTATAATATTTTCTTAAATAACGAATTGTAACAATATTTTTTAAAGATTTTGACATTTTTGAATTATTAAAAATTATCATTCCTACATGTACCCAAAAATATGCACAAGAATTTTTTTGAAAACTAATTGATTGCGCTCTTTCATTTTCATGATGCGGAAACAATAAATCTATACCACCTCCATGAATATCTGCTCCGTCAGGAAAAAATTTATAATTAATGGCAGAACATTCAATATGCCACCCAGGTCGCCCTAATCCCCATGGAGAATTCCAAAAAATTTCTTTTTCATTTTTCTTTTTTTTTTGCAATTTCCATAATACAAAATCAACATTTTTTTTTTGAAAAAAAACAGGTATTTTTTGTAAAAAATTTTTATTAAATAAATTAGAAAAACATTGAGAAAATTTTCCATAATCTTTAAATTTAGAAATTTTAAATAAAACATCTCCATTTTCAGAAATATATGCAATTTTTTTATTTAATAGTTTTTGAATCATAAAAATAATTTCAAAAATATATTCTGTAATTAACGGTTCTTTTGTCGGTAATAATAAATTTAAAGAATTTAAATCTTTTTTCATCTCTTTAATCATACGTGTAGAATATTTTTTTATAGACTGTTTAAATTTTTTGGCGCATTGAATGATCTTATCATCAATATCAGTAATATTTCTTACATAAAAAACTTTATAATCTAAAAATTTAAAATAACGTACAACTATATCAAAAAATATAAAAGTTCGAGCATGTCCCACATGACACAAATCATATACTGTCACACCACATACATAAAGATTCATGCATTTATTTTTTTTTACTTGAAATTTTTCTTTTTTTTTTGTAGCAGAATTAAAAATTTTTAACATAAAAATCTCTCAAAAATTTTTTATTTTTTAATATCAAAATCCTATTTTAAAAAATAATTAAAAAACTAAAAATTTAAAAATTTTTAAATATTAATACTTGACTTGAAAACCTAAAAGTATAATATAAAAATAATAAGGATTTATTTTTAAAAATAAAAAATAGCTTGGAATAATTCAGAATGCAAATTACATTAGAAAAAATGTTAAAATTTCCATGTACTTTTACATATAAAGTGATAGGATTGTCACAACCAGAATTAACAAATAATATTATTAAAGTAATACAAATTCATATACCTGGAGATTATATACCTCAAATTAAATCTAGTAATAAAGGTACATATCTTTCAATTTCAGTAACAATTTGTGCTAAAAATTTTCAACAAATAGAAAATTTATATAATGAATTAAGTAAAATACATTTAGTTAGAATGGTATTATAAAAATTTTGCGATGCGGTATCATATAAAATCCGCACCGCAAAAGCTTGGCTCATGAAAAGCATTAATATTTTTTTTAAAAAAAATTAAAAATAATATTATAAGCTAATAACATTTGCGGCTGATGGCCCTTTAGCGCCTTCGGTAATTTCGAATTCAACGCTTTGACCCTCTGCCAAAGTTTTAAATCCGTTGCTTTGGATAGCTGAAAAATGAACAAATACATCTTTGCTACCATCTTCAGGAGTAATGAAACCGAAACCTTTAGATTCATTAAACCACTTAACATTACCTTTAATCTTGGACATCTATATATTACCTTCGAGTGAAAAATATAAACTATATAGCTTATACCTGCAGTTAATTCAAAAATTAAAAACAATTTAATTCCGTATAGACTATAAAAGTATTACAATTTAATTAAAAAAATCTAAAAATAATTAAAAATATAAAAAAATATTTTAATATTTTTATAATATTATGTAATAAAAATCAAAAACCTGGTAATTACCTACTCTCACACAGGGAAACCCTGTACTACCATCGGCGTTATAACGTTTCACTTCTGAGTTCGGAATGGATTCAGGTGGTACCATTACACTATATTTACCAGGTTTTTTATAACTTTTAAATATTATTATTAAATAATTAAAAATTATTATAATTTTTTTCTTAGAAAAACACCTCTGGTGTTGTAAGGTTAAGTCTCTCGGGTCATTAGTACTAGTTAGCTGAACATATTACTATGCTTACACATCTAGCCTATCAACGTTGTAGTCTTCAACGTCCCTTCAGTAAAACAAAAATGTTTTCAGGGAAGACTAATCTTAAGGCAAGTTTCGTGTTTAGATGCTTTCAGCACTTATCTTTTCCGCATATAGCTACCGGGCAATGCCATTGGCATGACAACCCGAACACCAGAGATGCGTCCACTTCGGTCCTCTCGTACTAGAAGTAGCCCCTTTCAATCTTCCAACGCCCACGGCAGATAGGGACCGAACTGTCTCACGACGTTCTAAACCCAGCTCGCGTACCACTTTAAATGGCGAACAGCCATACCCTTGGGACCTGCTTCAGCCCCAGGATGTGATGAGCCGACATCGAGGTGCCAAACACCGCCGTCGATATGAACTCTTGGGCGGTATAAGCCTGTTATCCCCGGAGTACCTTTTATTTGTTGAGCGATGGCCTTTCCATACAGAAACCACCGGATCACTAAGACCTGCTTTCGCATCTGTTCGCGTTATCACGCTCACAGTTAAACTGGCTTTTGCCTTTACACTAACCTTACGATGTCCAACCGTAATTAGCCAATCTTTGTGCTCCTCCGTTACTCTTTGGGAGGAGACCGCCCCAGTCAAACTACCCACCAGACAATGTCTCTACACCGGATAACGGTGCAAGATTAGAACACTCAGATTTAAAGAGTGGTATTTCAAGATTGACTCCATCAAAACTAGCGTTTTAACTTCTTAGTCTCCCACCTATCCTACACAATAAAAATAAATATTCAATGTCAAGCTATAGTAAAGGTTCACGGGGTCTTTCCGTCTTGCCGCGGGTACACTGCATCTTCACAGCAAATTCAATTTCACTGAGTCCTGGATGGAGACAGCCTAGCCATCATTACGCCATTCGTGCAGGTCGGAACTTACCCGACAAGGAATTTCGCTACCTTAGGACCGTTATAGTTACGGCCGCCGTTTACCGGGGCTTCAATCAAAAGCTTCAAGTTTCCTTTAACTTCTTCACTTAACCTTCCGGCACCGGGCAGGCGTCACACCGTATACGTCCACTTTCGTGTTTGCACAGTGCTGTGTTTTTAATAAACAGTTGCAGCTAGCCTTTATCTGAGACTAACCAAAGCTCAAAAAGAAAATTTTCTCACCTTTAAGTTAGTGTGCCTTCTCCCGAAGTTACGGCACCATTTTGCCTAGTTCCTTCATCCAGGTTCTCTCAAGCGCCTTAGTATACTCTACTTAACTACCTGTGTCGGTTTCGGGTACGATTTTATTATTACCTGAAGCTTAGAGGATTTTCTTGGAAGCGTGGTATTAGTTACTTCATTATTTACATAACTCGTATTCGTACCTTAGAATAAAAAATTTCGGATTTTCCTAAAATTTCTTCCTACATACTTAAACCGAGACAACCATCGCTCGGATAACCTAACCTTCTCCGTCCCCCCATCGCAGTAAAATAAAGTACTAGAATTTTAACTAGTTGTCCATCGATTACGCCTTTCGGCCTCACCTTAGGGATCGACTAACCCTGCCTCGATTAACGTTGGACAGGAACCCTTAGTTTTTCGGCGAGCAGGTTTTTCACCTGCTTTATCGTTACTCATGTCAGCATTCGCACTTCTGATACCTCCAACATATCTCACAATATATCTTCTACAGCTTACAGAACGCTCCCCTACCCAACATAAAAAAAATGTTGCCGTAGCTTCGGTGCATAGTTTGAGCCCCGTTAAATCTTCCGCGCAGGTAGACTAGACCAGTGAGCTATTACGCTTTCTTTAAATGATGGCTGCTTCTAAGCCAACATCCTGGCTGTTTTAGACTTCCCACCTCGTTTTCCACTTAACTATGACTTTGGGACCTTAGCTGACGATCTGGGTTGTTTCCCTTTCCACAACGAACGTTAGCACCCGCTGTGTGTCTCCCGTGATAACATTCTTCGGTATTCGGAGTTTGCATCGGTTTGGTAGACCGGGATGGCCCCCTAGCCGGAACAGTGCTCTACCCCCGAAGATGAATTCACGAGGCGCTACCTAAATAGCTTTCGGGGAGAACCAGCTATCTCCCGGTTTGATTGGTCTTTCACCCCTAGCCACAAGTCATCCGCTAATTTTTCAACATTAGTCGGTTCGGTCCTCCAATTGGTTTTACCCAATTTTCAACCTGCCCATGGCTAGATCACCGGGTTTCGGGTCTGTATCCTAAAACTTTAAAAAAACGCCTTATTCAGACTCGGTTTCCCTACGGCTCCCTCAAAAAGTTAACCTCGCTATAGAATACAAGTCGCTGACCCATTATACAAAAGGTACGCAGTCACTTTTAAAATAAAACTAAAAAGCTCCTACTGCTTGTACGTATTTGGTTTCAGGATCTATTTCACTCCCCTAACCGGGGTTCTTTTCACCTTTCCCTTACGGTACTAGTTCACTATCGGTCAGTCAGGAGTATTTAGCCTTAGAGGATGGTCCCCCTGTCTTCAGACAAAATTTCTCGTGTTCCGTCCTACTTTTTGAATTAAAATTTATAAAAAATTTAGTATACAGGACTATCACCTTTTTTGTAGACTTTTCCAAATCATTTTACTATTTTTTAAAAATTTTTTTAATTCGAGGCTGTTCCCAGTTCGCTCGCCACTACTAAGGGAATCTCAATTGATTTCTTTTCCTCAAGGTACTTAGATGTTTCAGTTCCCTTGGTTTGCTTTAATAATCTATGAATTCAATTATTAATGATGTTCAAAAACATCGGGTTTCCCCATTCGGAAATCACCGGATAATAACGTTTCTTATCAACTTACCGATGCTTATCGCAGATTAGTACGTCCTTCATCGCCTCTGACTGCCAAGGCATCCACCAAATACGCTTATTCACTTAACCTTACAACCCACAGGTGTTTTTCTAAATTTTTAATTATTCTCGATTTTTAAAGAACACTACATAATTTGTATAAATTTAAACTTTTAAAATATTAACATATTATTTTAAAGAAGTACATAAAAATCTTTTTTAATTTTTGTCTCCTAGGGGATTTGAACCCCTATTATCGCCGTGAAAGGGCGATGTCCTAACCATTAGACGAAGGAGACAAAATATATTTACTATTAATTAAATATGTTACAGAATGAATAAAAAGAGTCAAGTCTTTTTTTATTATTTTTTAAAAAAAATATTTAACACATTTTATTTTCTTAAATTATCTAAAAAATTAATCGTTTTTAAAATATTTGGAATTTTTCCAAACCAATGTAAACAAGAAAATGCAGCCTGAGATACTAACATACCAATTCCATCAGATATTCTTTGAGCGCCTAATGATTTACAACGTAATAAAAATTTAGTTAAAATTTTTTTTTTACAATAAAACATATCATAACAACATATTTTTTTATGTATTATATCGCAAGGAAAATCTGGAGATAAATGAAATATACCACTAGATGTAGCATTAATTATTATATCAAAAAAAATATTTTTATCATATTGAAAAAGAAAAACATTTCTAAATTGAGAAAAATATTGTACTAATAACTTTGCATTTTTTATTGTTCTATTTAAAATATATATAATACAATTTTCTTGTAATAATGCAAAAATAACTGATTTTGCAGCACCACCAGCACCTAATAACAAAACATAATTTTTTTTTTTAAAAAATTTTAAACGTTTTAAATCATATACTAAACCTATTCCATCTGTATTATTTCCTAATATTAGAGTAGAAGATATTTTAAGTAATGTATTAACTGTACTAGAATTTTTTGAATAATATAAGAATTTTTTTGAAAAATTATAAGCTTTTTTTTTAAATGGAACAGTAACATTTGCACCAATATTTTCTTTTCTTTTAAAAAAATTTGAAATATTACTAAAAAAATTTTTTTCAGTACATAAAAATGTTTTATACATATATAAAATTTTTATTTGTAAAGAAAAATGTTTATGAATAATCGGAGATAAAGAATGTTGTACAGGATTCCCAAATAACCCAATCACAAAAACAGGAGAAATATTAGACATAAAAATAATTATTAAACTCCTTTTAAAAAAAATGTTAAAAAATTAATATTTATAAAACGTTACTAACCAATATAGAATACTTATATATTTTTAAAAAATTATATGCTAAAATATTTTTTATTATTATATAAATTATTTATTTTTTTAAAATTTTTTTTATAAAATAAAAAATATTATTTTTAAAAAAATTTATTCTAAATATTTCATATTAAATCAATATTAAAATGACTATTCAAAAAATTTTAAAATTTCCAAATCTAAAACTAAGAACTATAGCAACACCTGTTAAAAAAGTTGATAAAAATATTAAAAAAATAATTCATGATATGTTAGATACTATGTATGCTTATCAAGGATTAGGATTAGCGGCTCCTCAAATTAATGTTCATAAACAAATTATTGTCATTAGTCCTATTTTTCCACATAAAAAAAATTTAATATTAATTAATCCAAAAATTTTAAAAAAAAAAAAAATCACAAAAAAATTTGAAGAAGGATGTTTATCTATTCCAAATAAAACTGCATTTTTAAAAAGATATAATAATTTAAAATTAAAAGCTATTAATTATTATGGAAAAAAGATAATTTTAAATACTCAAGAATTATTGTCTATTTGTATTCAACATGAAATGGATCACCTAATAGGTAAATTATTTATAGATTATTTAAAATAATTTTATAATAATATAAATCATAATTTTAACAATATTACTAAAAATCTATGAGAAAAAAAAAAATAAAAATTATTTTTGCGGGATCTACACAATTTTCTTTCATGCATCTTAAAAACATTTCTTTTACAAAACATAAAATAAAAGCAATTTTAACTAAAAAAATCAAAAAATTTAAAAAAAATAATGATATTCAAAAATTTTCTAAAAAATATAATATTCCTTATTTTACATTTCATACTTTAGAAAATTCCAAAACTTATAAAATTATACATAAATTTAAAGCAGATCTATTAATTGTAGTCGCATATGGATTATTAATTCCAGAAAAAATTTTAAAATTATTTCCTTTAGGAGCTATAAATTTTCATGCATCTATACTACCACAATTAAGGGGAGCAGCTCCAATTCAGTGGGCTATTTTATTAGGAAAAAAAGAAACTGGTGTTAGCGCTTTCTTTCTGAATAAAAATCTTGATTCAGGCAAAATTATTTGTTCTTTAAAATGCCCTATAGAAAAAAAAGAAACATATAGTACGTTATCTGCAAAATTAGTTATTTTATCTTTAAATATTCTTCATCAAATTTTATCTATTTTTGCACAAAAAATCACTCCATATTCTAATTATCAAAATAAAAAATTAATTACTTATGCTCCAAAAATTTTTAAAAAACAAACACAACTTTATTGGACTCATTCTGCAAAAAAATTAGATAGACAAATTCGTGCATTTTACCCTTCTCCCAACAGTTTTTTTTTTATAAAAAAAATTCGAATTAAAGTACTTAAAACAAAAACCCAAAATATAAAAAAAAATAAAAATTTACAAATAGGTGAAATTATAAAAGCCAATAAAAAAGGAATTTATATCAATACAAAAAAAAACATATTAATATTAAAAAAAATTCAAATTCAAAATAAAAAACCTTTATATATTTCCGACATTTTAAATTCTAAAAAAAAATGGTTCTTACCAGGAACAATTTTATAAAAAATTTATTTAAAAATTTTTTAAATAACGGCATAAAAATGCCGTTTTTTACAAAAAAAAATTCTTTCAAAATTTCAAAATATTTTAAGTTTTAAAAAAATTCTTTAAGTTATTTTTTTTTTTTGAAAACGATCTATTAATTCTATATATGCTAAAATTGTATTATCTCCTTTTTTATAACCACATTTCAGAATTCGTAAATATCCACCTTTTCTTTCCTTAAAATGAGGACCTAATGTTGTAAATAATTTATTAACTATTTCAGAATTACAAATACGAGAAAATATTAAACGACGATTAGAAACTGTATCTATTTTAGATAATGTAATTAGAGGCTCAACAAAACGTCGTAATTCTTTCGCTTTTGGTAATGTAGTTTTCAAAAATTCATATTTTAATAATGAACATGACATATTTCGAAACATAGAATTTAAATGAGAACGAGTTCGATTTAACAAACGTCCACTTTTTCTATGACGCATAATAATATTATCCTTCTTTTATTCTGACATACAATATATAAATATCTTTTTTCACATTAAATCTCTAACAAATCTACAGGAGGCCAATTCTCTAATTTCATTCCTAAAGATAATCCACGAGATGCTAATACATCTTTAATTTCTGTTAATGATTTTTTACCTAAATTAGGTGTCTTTAATAATTCTACTTCTGTTTTCTGCACTAAATCTCCAATATAATGTATTTTTTCTGTTTTCAAACAATTAGCCGAACGTACTGTCAATTCTAAATCATCTACAGGACGTAATAGTACCGGTTCAAATTCTAATTTTTCTTCTAAAACAACTGGTTCTCTTACCCCCCTTAAATCTACAAAAGATTCTAATTGTTCTGAAAGAATAGTAGCAGCACTACGAATAGCCTCTTCAGGATCAATTGTACCATTAGTTTCCATTTCTATAATTAATTTATCTAAATCTGTACGTTGTTCTACTCTAGCAGATTCTACACTATATGAAATTCTTTCAATAGGACTATATGATGCATCCACAAATAATCTTCCTATAATATTACTATCCATATTCATTTTTTTTCTAGAAAAAGCAGTACTATACCCTCTCCCTCGAGATACAGTAATTCTCATAAAAATTGTAGTTTTAGGACAAGTTAAATGACATAAAATATGTAATGGATTAAAAATTTTAATAGAAGGATCTTCTGTAATATCTGAAGCATACACAGGACCTACACCTTGTTTTTTAACTGTTAATACAACTGTATCTCGATCAAAAATTTTTATAGATAATCCTTTTAAATTTAATAAAACTTCAAATATATCTTCTTGAATACCTTCTTTAACCATATATTCATGTAAAATTCCTTCAATTTCAACTTCTGTAACAGCACAACCCGACATAGAAGACAATAAAATTCTTCGCAATGCAGTTCCTAAAGTATATCCAAAACCACGTTCTAAAGGTTCTAAAGTAACTTTTACATGTGTAGGACTTAACTTCTCAATATCTACTAAACGAGGTTTTAAAAAATCTTTTACAAAATTAGACATCCTCTTCCTCTAAATAAACTCTAAATTTTTATTTTGAATATAACTCAATAATTAAATGTTCATTAATTTCTGCTGATAACTCACTACGTTCAGGTAATTTCTGAAAAACCCCTTCCATATTTTTATGATCAACACTTAACCAATGAATGGGTTCACGTACACGAAATAATTCTAAAGCTGCTAAAATACGAACTTGTTTCTTCGAACTTTTTCGAATCGAAATTTTATCTTCAGGAAAAACATGATAAGAAGGAATATTTACTATAATATTATTTACTAAAATTAATTTATGACTAATAATTTGACGAGCTTCAGATCGAGTCACGCTAAACCCCATACGATATATAATATTATCTAATCGTGATTCTAATAAACACAACAAATTATATCCGGTATTTCCCTTTAAATTTAGAGCTTTTTTAAAATAATTTCTAAATTGTTTTTCTAAAATACCATACAAACGACGTACTTTTTGTTTTTCACGTAACTGAATTCCATATTCTGATAAACGAGATTTTCTAGCTCCATGCTGTCCTGGAGCTTTATCTAATTTACATTTAGATTCAATCGACCTTACTCCTGATTTCAAAAATAAATCAGTACCCTCACGACGACTTAACTTTAATTTTGGACCTAAATATTTAGACATTTATTATATTCTTCCTGTGAAATTATAAGAGTTATACTCTTCTTTTTTTTGGTGGACGACATCCATTATGAGGTATAGGTGTAATATCTGTAATATTAGTAATTTTGAAACCAGCCATATTTAATGCTCGAATTGTAGATTCTCTACCTGGACCTGGTCCTTTAACCATTACTTCTAATGTTTTAATTCCATAAGATTTAACAAGTTCTGAGCAACGTTCTGCTGCAACTTGCGCCGCAAATGGAGTAGATTTTCTTGAACCCCGAAAACCAGAACCCCCCGCAGTAGCCCAACCTAATGTATTACCTATTCGATCTGTAATAGTAATAATAGTATTATTAAATGAAGCATGAATATATGCTATACCTTCCAAAATTTGTTTTTTAATTCGTTTTTTTAAACGCCCTTTAATAATCTTTGACATATAAAATATTTTCCTATTTAAAATTTTTATTTTTTAATTAATTTTCTAGGACCTTTACAAGTACGTGCGTTTGTTTTAGTTCTTTGACCTCTAACGGGTAAATGTTTACGATGACGTAAACCACGATAACATCCTAAATCCATTAATCTTTTTATACTAATAGAATTTTTACGTCTTAATTCACCTTCTACAACATAATGCAAAATAATTTTTCGTAAATTTTCAAGTTCTTGAATATCTAAAGTACTAACTTTTTTACAAAATTTAATACCAGCTAAAATACAAATTTTTTTTGAAAGTGTTTTTCCTATACCATAAATTGACATTAAAGAAATTAATATATGTTTATGATCCGGAATATTCACTCCAGAAATACGAGCCATTAATTTTTTCCTTTAAAAATAATTACTATAAAAATTTTATAATTAATTTTTACGAATATAAATTTTCCTAAAAAAATAAATATATTATCCTTGACGTTGTTTATGTTTAGGATTATTTAAACAAATTACTCTAATAACTCTCTTCCTACGCACAATTTTACAATCACGACAAAATTTTTTCACAGAAGTACGTACTTTCATATATCCTCTTATAAAAAATAATAAATTAATCCTCTAAAAATTAATTTTTTAAATATAAATTTGATTTTTTTAATAAAGATTTATATTGCATTGAAAGTAATAAAGTTTGAATCTGAGAAATCAAATCAATAATAACTGATACTACAATTAACAAAGAAGTTCCTCCAAAATAAAAAGGAACGTGAAAAAAATATCGAATTAAATCTGGTAATATACAAATACTAACAATATAAAAAGATCCTAAACACGTTAAACGAAAAACTATTCTATTAATGTATTTAGCGGTATTAGGTCCAGGACGAATCCCAGGTAAAAATGCACCAGATTTTTTTAAATTATTTGAAACTTCTACAACATTAAATGTAAAACCTGTATAAAAAAAACAAAAAAAAACTGTAAAAATTACATATAAAATTAAATATATTATATGATGAGGTCTTAAAAAAGAAACTAAAAAAAAAATCCATTTTTTACAATGAAAAAAATGCCCTAAATAAGTCATAAAAATCGTTGGAAATAAAATTAAACTAGAAGCAAAAATAGAAGGCATCACTCCAGACATATTTACTTTTAATGGTAAATAACTATTTCGTGAAATCCCTATATTACAATTACTCTGTTTTTTTGAATAAAAAACTAAAATTTTTCTCTGACTTCTTTCAATATAAATCACTAGAAAAATTACTAAAAAAATTAATATAATAATTAATAACAATGTCCAAAATTGTATTTTTTTATCTTGAAATCTCTCTAAAGTTTTAAAAATAGAACTAGGCAACTTTGAAATTATTCCAATAAAAATAATAACAGAAATACCATTTCCTAAACCATTTGCAGTAATTAATTCACCTAACCACATTAAAAACATAGTTCCAGTAACCAAACTAATACTAGAAAGCAAATAAAAAAAAAGACTTTTTTCTAATAAAATATTTTCCATACCCGGAATAAATGGCAATCCCATTAATAAACTAAAAGCTTGAATTAAAGATAAACACAATGTTATATATTTTGTATATTTTTCGATATTATTTTGACCATATATTAAATCCTTTTTCATTCTTTTAAAAAAAGGAATAAAAAAAGTTAAAAATTGCATAATGATAGACGAAGAAATATAAGGCATTACACCTAACGCAAAAATAGAAGAACGACTTAAAGAACCTCCCGAAAACATATTTAACATATCTAAAAATGTTCCATTCGTTTTTTTTGCTAAAAAATTTTGTAAAACATATGCATTAATTCCGGGAATAGGAATAAAAGAACCAATACGAAATATTAAAATTGAAATTATAACAAACCAAATTTTTTTTTTTAAACTTTGTAAACTTGTAATATTTATTTTTTTATTCATATTTTTGCTCATACTATATTAGAATTTTTAATTTTTCCTCCACATGCTTCAAATAATTCTTTAGCTCCTTTTGTAATTTTGAGATCTTCAATAATAATTTTCTTTTTAAAAAAATATGACTTAATAATTTTTACAAATTTTATATTTTGTTTTATAATTTTTTTTTTTTTTAAAAAAGAAATATTAATTAAAGAATTTTCCTCTACATTTAATAATTGTGATAATTTTACTTCTATAGTACTTTTCTTTTTTTTAGATACGAATCCAAATTTAGGAATACGACGATATAAAGGTGTTTGTCCACCTTCAAACCCTCTTCTAATTTTGCCTCCTGATCTAGATTTTTGACCTTTATGACCTCTCCCACTAGTTTTTCCTAATCCAGATCCAATACCGCGTCCAACTCTTTTTTTATTTTTTTTTTTAATAGACAAAATAAAAGAATTTAAATTCATTTTTAAGAATCTCCTATAATTTTAATCATATAATTTACTTTTTTTAACATTCCTTGAATTGCTTCTGTATTTTCTCTAACTACTACATCACCAATTTTTCGTAAACCTAAACCTAACATTGTTGCTTTATGTACCGGTAAACGTCCAATTTGACTTTTAACTTGCATAATTTTTATATATTTCATTAGATAATTTTATCCTAATATTTCACTTAAATTTTTTCCACGCTTTTTAGCAACCATCTCTGGAGAACGCAGTTTTTTTAAACCATCTATAGTAGCCCGTACTACATTAATTGGATTTGTAGATCCAAAAGTTTTAGCTAATACATCATGAATTCCTACTACTTCTAAAACAGATCTCATAGCACCTCCAGCAATAATACCTGTTCCATCAGAAGCAGGTTTCATAAAAATTAAAGATCCTGTATGATTTCCATATACTTGATGATATAAAGTATGTTTAAATAAATAAATTAAAATCATATTCCTACGAGCTTTTTCCATAGACTTTTGAATAGCAGCTGGAACTTCTCTAGCTTTACCATATCCAAAGCCAATACGACCTTCTCCATTTCCTACTACTGTTAAAGCTGTAAAAGAAAAAATACGTCCCCCTTTTACTGTTTTCGAAACACGGTTCACAGTAATTAATTTTTCTTTTAAATCTCCAAATAATTTTTTTTCCATATATCCTCTATAATATTAAAAAATTAAACCAGTATTTCGAGCTGAATCAGCTAACATTTTAATACGACCATGATATCTAAATCCAGAACGATCAAAAGAAACTTTTTTAATTCCTTTTTTTAAAGCTCTAGTAGCAATTAAAATTCCTATAAACCGAGCAGCTAATTTATTTCCAGAATATAATAATTCTTTTTGAAAATCTTTTTCTACAGTAGATGCGCTTACATGTACAAATGCCGTAGTACTACAAATAATTTGAGCATAAATATGCCTTAAACTACGAAAAACTACAAAACGTAATAAAGAAAATTTTTGCAAATTTTTTCTTAATTTTCTATACCTACGTATTCTTTTAATTTTTTTATTCAAAAATCCTTTCATATTATTTTTTTTTAGCCTCTTTTAACCGTATTTTTTCATCAAAATAACGAATTCCTTTTCCTTTATAAGGTTCAGGTATACGAAAAGAACGTATGTTAGCAGCTACTTGTCCAACTAATTGCTTATTACAACTTTTTAATTCTAATTCGTTTTGAGATACAACCAAAACAGATACATTTAATGGTAATTTATACACTATAGGATGAGAAAAACCTAATAACATTTTTAAAGAATGAGCTCCTTCTAAAGAAATACGATAACCCACACCTAAAAATTGTAATTTTTTTACAAATCTTTTAGTAACACCATAAATCATAGATTTCACTAAAGATTTACATGTACCTGCTTGCATCCATTGTTTTTTGTTGTTAAGATTTCGACTCCTAAAAATTAAAAAACCCTGATTTATTTTTAAAATAATATTCTTATGTAATTTTTGCATTAATGTTCCATATTTTCCGGTAACAATAACTTGATTTATATCTAACGAAATTTTTATATCTTCTGGAATTTTTATAGGTACTTTTGCTAAACGAGACATATTTTCCTCTATATTATTAAAAAATTATTCTATAGCACACAGAAGTTCTCCACCTATACCTAAAATACGAGCTTTTCTATCAGTCATAACTCCCTGAGAAGTAGTAAGAATAACAACCCCTAATCCTTCTAATGAATAAGGAATTGATTTTCTTTTATTATATTTACGTAAACTTGGTTTACTTAATCTATAAATTTTTTCTATAACCGGTTTTCCTTGAAAATACTTAAAATATATCTGAATTTCTTTTTTAATCATAGAAGTAATTAAAAAATTCTCTATATATCCTTCTTCTTGCATAATCTTCAAAATATTTTTTTTTAATTTTGAATAAGGTATTTTAATAAAAATTTTATTAGATTTTTGTCCATTTCGTATACTAGTTAACATATTAGAAATAGGATCATGTATACTCATTATATATCTCACTTTAAAATTATATATTTACAAAATTTTCAATTTTTAAATACTAAAAAATTACCAACTAGCTTTTGTTAATCCCGGAATTTCACCACGCATTGCTGCTTCACGTAATTTTATACGACTTAAACCAAATTTTCTTAAAAAAGCATGAGGCCTTCCTGTCTGCCGACAACGATTTCTTTGACGCGTAGGACTTGAATCCCTAGGAAATTTTTGTAATTTTAACATAGCTTCCCATTTTTCTTTTTCTGTACTAGTCTGATTTAAAATAATTTTTTTTAATTTTAAACGTAATAAAAAAAATTTTTTAGATAATTTAATACGTTTTTTTTCACGTTCTCGCATTGATTTTTTAGCCATATTATCCTTCTTATTTCATTTTACTTACGAAATGGAAAATTAAATTGATTTAATAATTCATAACTCTCTTGATTAGTATGAGAATTAATCACAATCGTAATATTTAACCCTCTTAAACTATCAATTTTATCATACTCAATTTCTGGAAAAATAATTTGCTCTTTAATTCCTAAACTATAATTCCCGAATCCATCAAAAGATTTTTGCGACAAACCTCTAAAATCTCGAATACGTGGTATAACAACAGTAATTAATTTATCCAAAAAATCCCATTTTCTTAATCCCCGTAAAGTAACTTTACATCCAATAGGATACCCTTTACGAATTTTAAAACTTGCAATAGATTTTTTAGCACGTGTTATATAAGGTTTTTGACCGGAAATTTTCATCAAATCTTGACATGCAAAATCTAAATTTTTTTTATTAATAACTGATTTTCCAACTCCCATATTTAACACTATTTTTTCAATCTTAGGAACTGCCATAATACTTGTATATTTTAATTTTTTAACTAAATTCGGAACTACCGAATCATAATATAATTTTAACAATCTAGACATAATTTTTCTTTTTTTATTCCACCAAAGTTTTTGTTAATTTAAAAAATCTTTGTCGTTTTTTTTTAAAAAATTTAAAAAAAACTTTATCAGCTTTTTTAATCTCTTTGTTAAATAAAGCTATATTCGATATATGAATAGGGGCTTCTTTTTTTAAAATTCCTCCTAATTGATTACGTTCAGGAACTGATTTTTGATGTTTAAAAACTAAATTAACACCTTCTATAAACACCATTTTATTACTATAATCAATTTTCTTAATAAAACCTGTTTCTCCTTTACACCGACCTGATATTATAATCACAAAATCTTTATTATGTATTTTAGCTGCCATAAACATTCCTTTTTTTATAAAACTTCTGGTGCTAATGAAATAATTTTCATAAATTTTTCTATACGTAACTCACGTGTAACAGGTCCAAAAATTCTAGTACCAATAGGTTGTTCAGTAGTGTTATTTAATAAAATACACGAATTCCTATCAAAACGAATAACTGATCCATCTATTCTAGAAATTGAATTTTTAGTACGTACTATCACTGCTTTTAATACTTCCCCTTTCTTAACTTTACCCCTCGGTATAGCTTCTTTTACTGCAATTTTTATTATATCTCCTACACTCGCATATCTACGACGAGATCCACCTAAAACTTTTATACAAATAGCTAAACGAGCCCCAGAATTATCAGCAACATATAAAACAGTTTGAACTTGAATCATATATATTTTTTCCTTATAAAAATAATAATATCAAATACAATATCAAAATAATATAATATTTTACTAATTGTATAGAAGACATGAAAAAAATTTTTAAAAAACTTCATGTCTTCTGTATTTTTTAATACTTAAACAATATTATTAGAAGATTTTTTAACAATTTGTAATAATTTCCAAGATTTTAACTTAGAAAGTGGACGACATTCAAAAATTTTTACTAAATCTCCAATCATACAAATATTTTCTTCATCATGTACATAAAATTTAGTACGTTTTTGAACAATTTTTTTATATACAGAATGTTTAATCCTACGATTGACAATAACTACCACAGTTTTCTGCATTTTATTACTAATCACCACACCTTCTAAAACATTTTTTTTAGAACTCACGAATTTTTTACCTTATAAACAAGAAAAGTTTTTAAACGAGCAATATTTCTACGAACCTTACGTAATAAATGAGTTTGTTTTAATTTTCCAGAAGAAATTCTCATTCTCAAATTAAATTTTTCTCTTAAAAAATCTAAAAGCAATACTTTTATTTCTTCTATAGATTTTAATTTTAACTGTTGAAATTTTAACATATTTAGATTACCATTTTTGTCACAAATATTGTTTTAATAGGTAATTTTGATGCAGCTAATTTTAAAGCAACTCGAGACTCTTCTTCTGTAATTCCTTTAATTTCATATAAAATTTTTCCTGGTTGTATTAAAGACACCCAATATTCTACATTTCCTTTACCTTTTCCCATTCTCACTTCTAAAGGTTTTTGTGTAATAGGTTTATCTGGAAAAATACGTATCCAAATTTTTCCTAATCGTTTAACATAACGCGTCATAGTCCGCCTAGCTGATTCAATTTGACGAGACGTTAAACGACCTCTTTCAATAGCTTTTAAACCAAAATCTCCAAAATGAATTTTATCATTTATAACTAAACCACGATTACGTCCTTTATGCATTTTACGAAATTTTGTACGTTTAGGTTGTAACATATTCAAAACTCCATACATTTATTTACGAGATCGACGTAAATTTTTTTTAACATTTCCTACATTTTTTTCTTGATTTAAAAATAATGGCATTCCATCTAATATTTCTCCTTTAAAAATCCAAACTTTAACTCCTATAACCCCGTACGTAGTATGAGCTTCAGACGTATTATATTCAATATTAGCACGTAAAGTATGTAGTGGAACTCTGCCTTCTCGATACCATTCACGTCGAGCAATTTCAGCTCCTCCTAAACGACCACTCACTTCTACTTTAATTCCTTGAGCTCCCTGCCGCATAGCATTTTGAACTGCTCTTTTCATCGCTCGACGAAACATAATTCGTCTCTCTAACTGAGAAGTAATATTATCAGCGACTAATTTTGCATCTAATTCTGGTTTTTTAATTTCAGAAATGTTAATTAATACCGGAACAGTAGTCATTTTTGCAATAAATTTTCTTAATTTATCTACATCTTCTCCTTTTTTTCCAATAACAATTCCAGGACGTGCAGTATAAATAGTAATACGAATACTTTTAGCTGGTCTTTCTATTACAATTCTAGAAATAGAAGCCTTAGATAATTTCTTCATCAAAAAATTACGTACTTGAAAATCACTTTCCAAATAATTAGAAAATTCTCTTTTACTAGCAAACCAAACAGAATTCCAAGATTTTATAATTCCTAAACGCATACCATTAGGATGTACTTTTTGACCCATAAAAACCTCTTTAAATTACTTTACACAAGATAAGATCATAGTAATCTGACTTGTACGTTTTAAAATTCTATCTGCACGTCCTTTAGCTCTAGGTAACATACGTTTCATTGTAGGGCCTGCATCTACAAAAATTTTAGAAATAAAAAGAGTAGCCAATTTTAAAGAATAATTATGTTCTGCATTAGAAATAGCTGATTTTAATAATTTTCTTAATATATAAGATGACTTTTTATTAATACTTTCTAAAATTTTTAATGCTTCTAACGCATTTTTACCGCGTATAATATTTACAATTAATCTCATTTTTTGAGGTGAAGAACGAATTTTTTTATATTTTGCAAAAATAGACATATCTATCCTCTTAAATTTATTTTGCAACTTTTTTAGTTTTTCGATCTGCCGAATGACTCCTAAAAGTCCTAGTCATAGAAAATTCACCTAATTTATGACCAACCATCTCTTCAGTAATAAAAACAGGAATATGAAATTTTCCATTGTGCACTAAAATAGTAATTCCTATCATATTTGGAAAAATAGTAGAACGACGAGACCAAGTTTTTATCGGTTTTTTTTCTTTATTTTCTAAAAAAAATTTCACTTTTTTTAATAAATGATGATCTATAAATGGACCTTTTTTTAAAGAACGAGGCATAATTATATCTCCTAATTATTACGACAATGTCGAATAATAAATTTTTCAGTACGTTTATTTTTTCTAGTTTTTTTACCTTTTGTTTGAAATCCCCATGGACTAACAGGATGTTTTCCAAAATTTTTACCTTCTCCACCACCATGCGGATGATCAACAGGATTCATAGCTGTTCCACGTACAGTAGGACGAATCCCTCGCCATCTAGAAGCCCCTGCTTTTCCATAAGATTTTAACATATGTTCAATATTTCCTACTTCACCTAAAGTAGCTCGACATAATATATGAATTTTTCTTATTTCTCCAGATTTTAAACGCATCGTAGCATATTTACTATCACGAGATACTAATTGAACGGAACTCCCTGCGGAACGAGCAATCTGACCTCCTTTACCTGCTTTTAATTCTACATTATGAACTATAGAACCAACTGGAATATTTTTTAACGGTAAAGAATTACCAATTTTAATAGGAACAGAAGAACCAGATGAAATTACATCTCCTATTTTTAAATTTTTTGGAGCTAAAATATACTTATAAATTCCATTTTTATACAATATTAAAGCAATATGAGAAGACCGATTCGGATCATATTCAATTCTTTGTACAATTGCATCAATATTATCTATTATCCTTTTAAAATCTATTTTTCTATAATATCTCTTATGACCTGAACCAATATGTCTTGTTGTAATTCGTCCATTATTATTTCTTCCACCTGTTTTTTTTTTAGAAGAAATTAAAGAGGACATAGGACGACCTTTATATAAATTAGGTGTTGTGACTTTAATCATATGCCGACGACCAGGTGATGTAGGTTTACAATGTACAATAGTCAAAAAAAACTCCTTATTAAAATATAATTAATTTAAACCCATAAAATCTAAATTTTGACCTGTTTTTAACATAACATACGCTTTTTTCCAATTACTTCTTTTATATATAACATTTTTTTGTTTTTTTTTCTTTCCTTTCATAATCATTGTATTAACTTTTTTTACAGTCACTCGAAATAAATATTGTATTGCAGTTTTAATTTCAAATTTAGTAGCATTTTTTAAAACTTTTAATACAACTATATTATGTTTTTTCATATTATATGAAGATTTTTCAGAAATATGAGGCATAATTAATACCTTTAATAATCGTTCTTCATTAATCATATTAAAAAGTCCTCAAGATATTTAAAAGCATTTTTTACCATTAGTACTTTAGGATATGAAATTAAACTAACTGGATCTAAATTCTTTACAGTAATAATTTTAACTTTAAATAAATTTTTAGAAGCGCGTACTAAATATTGATCAACATCTAAAGTTATAATTAAGACATTTTTTAACTGTAAATCTATTAATTTCTTTAATAAAATTTTAGTTTTCGGTTCTTCAATATAAAATTTTTCAAATAAAATTAATCTATTCTGTCTAATTAATTCAGAAATAATATTCTGTAAAGCACCACGATACATTTTCTTATTAATTTTTTGTATAAAATTTCTAGGTTTAGAAGCAAAAGTTACACCACCCGATCTCCATAAAGGACTACGTAAAGATCCTGCTCGCGCTCTTCCTGTTCCTTTTTGACGCCATGGTTTCCGACCAGAACCAGAAACTTCCGATCTATTTTTTTGAGCTTTACTACCTTGCCGTCTTCTAGCTAAATAAGCTACAATAATTTGATGTACTAAAGAAGTATTAAAAACTTTAAAAAATTTTTTATTTTTTATTAATATTTTTTCTTGCGTATCTTGTAAAACAATATCCATATATATTTACCTCATAAAAAAATTATACTTTTATTGAAGGACGAATTTTTAAATATCCATTAACTGCCCCTGGTACACTACCTTTTACAAAAATTAAATTATTTTTAATATCAATTTTTATTAATTTTAAACTTTGTATAGTAACTTGCATATTTCCTAAATGACCAGACATTTTTTTTCCTTTAAAAACTCTGCCTGGCGTCTGATTTTGCCCAATAGATCCAGGAACTCTGTGAGATAAAGAATTTCCATGTGTAGCATCTTGCATACTAAAATTCCAACGTTTTACGGTTCCACTAAAACCTTTACCTTTTGAAATACCCGTAATATCTACCAACTTTAAATTTGAAAAATATTTTACAGATAATTCCTGTCCTATATAAAAATTTTTAATATCCTCACATCGAAATTCCCACAACCCACAACCTACTCTTAATCCTAATTTCAAAAAATAACCAGCTTCTGGTTTTTTAATACGTTGAACTTTTTTCACACCAGTTGTGACTTGAATCGCAGTATATAAATTTTTTTTCATACTTTTAATATTAGTAATCACATTTTTTTTTATTTTAATAACAGTAATAGGTATTGAACTACCATTTTCAATAAAAATTCTAGTCATACCAATCTTTCTTCCTATTAAACCCATCATATTTATATCTTCTCTTTTCAAAAATTTTATTTTTACCCTAAACTAATTTGAACATCTACACCTGCAGCAAGATCTAAACGCATTAAAGCGTCTACGGTTTTCTCAGTTGGTGTAACTATATCTATCAAACGTTTATGAGTTCTAATTTCATATTGATCACGAGCATCTTTATTTACATGTGGAGAAACTAAAATAGTATACCTTTCTTTTCGTGTAGGCAATGGAATAGGACCACGAACTTGCGCTCCTGTTCTTTTAGCAGTTTCAACTATCTCAACTGTAGATTGATCAATTAAACGATGATCAAATGCTTTTAATTTAATACGTATTCTTTGATTTTGCATAAATACTTCACCTTTACACTTACTTTTAATCAAAATTTTAAAAATTTTATTAAAAAATATAATTTTAAATTTTTAAATATAAAATTTTTAAAATCAAGAAAAGAGTAAAAAATACTCTTGTCTTGATGATCCTTATTACTTGAATATCTTTTTATTCTATAAAAAAATAATTAAATTATTACTTTAGTTACAATACCCGCACCAACAGTACGACCCCCTTCACGAATTGCAAATCTTAAACCTTCCGCCATAGCAATAGGATGTATTAATTTAACTGACATTTTAATATTATCTCCTGGCATTACCATTTCTACTTTTTCAGGTAATGTAATAGATCCTGTTACATCTGTAGTTCTAAAATAAAATTGAGGACGATATCCTTTAAAAAAAGGAGTATGTCTACCTCCTTCTTCTTTCGATAAAATGTATACCTCTGATTCAAATTTACTATGCGGTTTAATAGTACCAGGTTTAGCTAATACTTGACCACGTTCTATCTCTTCTCTTTTAGTACCTCTTAATAAAATTCCTACATTTTCTCCTGCACGTCCTTCATCTAATAATTTACGAAACATTTCTACACCAGTACAAATTGTTTTTACAGTATTACGGACTCCTACAATTTCAACTTCTTCACCCACATGAATAATTCCACGCTCTACTCTACCAGTTACTACAGTACCGCGACCTGAAATCGAAAAAACGTCTTCAATTGGTAATAAAAAAGGATCTTCAATTGCTCGTTTAGGAATTGGAATATAAGTATCTAATAAATGAGATAACTCTAAAATTTTATTTTCCCATACTTTATCACCTTCTAAAGCTTTTAAAGCTGACCCTCGAACTATAGGAATATCATCACCAGGAAAATCATATTGAGTTAAAAGATCACGTACTTCCATTTCAACTAATTCTAATAATTCTTCATCATCTACCATATCGCATTTATTAAGAAAAACAATAATATGAGGAACACCTACTTGCCTTCCTAATAAAATATGTTCACGAGTTTGAGGCATAGGACCATCTGTAGCTGCAACTACTAAAATAGCTCCATCCATTTGAGCAGCTCCTGTAATCATATTTTTAATATAATCAGCATGACCAGGGCAATCGACATGAGCATAATGACGTAATTCAGTATCATATTCAACATGAGACGTATTAATTGTAATACCACGAGCTTTTTCTTCTGGAGCATTATCAATTTGATCAAATGCACAAGCTAAACCACCAAATTTTTTTGACAAAACAGTTGTAATAGCTGCTGTTAAAGTCGTTTTTCCATGATCAACATGACCAATTGTTCCTACATTAATATGAGGTTTAATACGCTCAAACTTTTTTTTAGACACTATTTTTTCCTTTTATAATAAATGTATATAAAAATTTAAACAAAAATTTTAAAAAATTTAAAAAAATTATTTTTTTCTCAATTCTATAATTTTTTCAGATAAAATTTTTGGAATTTCCGAATATTTTAAAAATTCCATAGAATATGATGCTCTTCCTTGTGTTTGAGATCTTAAATCTGTCGCATAACCAAACATTTCAGATAAAGGAATAATCGCTTGTATTTTTTTATCACCTATGATATCATTTGACATTCCTTCTATTATTCCTCGGCGACGATTAATATCTCCAATAACATCTCCCATATAATTTTGAGGAGTTTCAATTTCTACTTTCATGATCGGTTCTAATAAAATAGGAGTAGCTTTTTTAAAAGCGTTTTTAAAAGCATATGAAGCTGCTAACTTAAATGCTAATTCTGATGAATCTACATCATGAAAAGACCCATAATATAAACGTATTACAACATCAACTACAGGATAACCTGCTAAAGGTCCAGATTTTAATTGTTCTTGAATCCCTTTATTAATTGCTGGAATATACTCACTAGGAATAGACCCACCTTTAATATCATTAATAAAAGTATAACTAGATTCTTCTTTTGATCTAGGAAATAAATCTAATACAACATGACCATATTGCCCTCGACCACCTGATTGTTTAATATGTTTACCTTCAATCCCTAAAATTTTAGTTTTAATAGTTTCTCTATATGCCACCTGAGGTGTTCCAATATTTGCTTCCACACCAAATTCACGTTTCATACGATCTATAATAATTTCTAAATGTAACTCTCCCATTCCAGAAATAATAGTTTGATTAGATTCTCTATCTGTATATACACGAAAAGAGGGATCTTCCTTAGCTAATCGATTTAAAGACAATCCCATTTTTTCTTGATCAATTTTAGTTTTAGGTTCAACAGCTATAGAAATCACAGGTTCAGGAAAATCCATTTTTTCTAAAATAATAGAATTTTCTAAATCACATAATGTATCACCAGTACTAACATTTTTTAAACCAATAGCTGCAGCAATATCTCCTGCTCTTACTTCTTTAATTTCTTCACGTTTATTTGCATGCATTTGAACAATTCGTCCAAATCTTTCTTTATGTAATTTACCTGAATTTAAAACAGTATCTCCCGAATGAACAATTCCTGAGTATACACGGAAAAAAGTTAAATTCCCAACAAAAGGATCGCTAGCAATTTTAAACGCTAAAGCAGAAAAAGGTTGTTCATCAGAAGAATTTCTTAAAATTAAATCTTTTTTATTATCTTTTGAATATCCTTGAATCGAAGGTACATCTTGTGGAGATGGTAAAAAATCTATAATAGCATCTAATAACGTCTGCACACCTTTATTTTTAAACGCAGACCCACAAGTAATTAAAGTTATTTTATTTTTTAAAACTCCAGATCTTAAACTTTTTTTAATTTCTTCTTCTGAAAGAATTTGATTATTTAAATATTTCGACATTAAATTTTCATCAAATTCTACTGCTGCTTCAATTAAATTTATATGCCATTTCTGCGCTTTTTTTTCTAAAAATTTTGGAATATCAGAATATTGAAAAGTCATTCCATGATCAGTTTCACACCATCTAATTGCTTTCATTTTAATTAAATCTATTACTCCAACAAATTTTTCTTCAGTACCTATTGGCAGTTGTATAGGGATAGCTAAAGTATGTAAACAAAGTTTAATTTGTTTAACTACAGAAAAAAAATTAGCACCCATACGATCCATTTTATTAATAAAAGCAATACGAGGAACATTATATTTATTAGCCTGTCTCCAAACAGTTTCTGATTGAGGTTGTACACCTCCAACAGCGCAATAAATCATAACTACACCATCTAAAATACGCATAGAACGTTCTACTTCTATAGTAAAATCAACGTGACCAGGAGTATCAATAATATTAATTTTATGTGCTGAAAATTGTTTATACATTCCAGACCAAAACGTTGTAGTAGCTGCAGAAGTAATAGTAATACCGCGCTCTTGTTCTTGAACCATCCAATCCATTGTAGCAGTACCATCATGAACTTCTCCAATTTTATGGTTTACTCCTGTATATAATAAAATCCTTTCGGTAGTAGTAGTTTTACCGGCATCAATATGAGCACTAATTCCAATATTCCGATATTGAGTAATAAGCGTTTTACGAACCATAAATCTCCTATAAAAACACAATATAAAATATATTTATTATATATTTTATACAAATTTTTCCAGTATACAGATAATTTTAATATAATTTACCATCGATAATGCGCAAAAGCTTTATTTGCTTCAGCCATTTTATGTACTTCTTCTTTTTTTTTTACAGCAGCTCCTTTATTTTCAATCGCATCTAATAATTCATAAGTTAATTTTAAAAACATAGATTTATCATGTCGTTTCCTTGCAGCCAAGATAATCCATCGCATTGCTAAAGTATTCCTACGAATTGGACGTACTTCAACTGGAACTTGATAAGTAGATCCTCCAACACGACGAGATTTAACTTCTACTAATGGTTTAACATTTTCTAATGCTAAATCAAAACTTTCTAATTCTTTTTTATGTATTTTTTTAGAAACATTTTTTAATGCAGTATATACAATATATTCAGCTATAGACTTTTTACCATCCATCATTAAAATATTAATAAATTTTGCCAACAACTCTGATTTAAATTTAGGATCAGATAAAATTTTTCTATTTCCAATAATACGACGACGAGGCATCTAATACTCCTATAATTTTATATTTTTGGTTTTTTAACACCATATTTTGAACGACTTTTTTTACGATCTTTTACACCGGCGCAATCTAAAGCACCTCGAACAATATGATATCTAACTCCAGGCAAATCTTTAACACGACCTCCTCGTATTAAAATCACAGAATGTTCTTGTAAATTATGTCCTTCCCCTCCAATATATGCAGTTACTTCTAATCCATTCGTTAATCTTACCCGACAAACTTTCCGTAAAGCTGAATTTGGTTTTTTAGGAGTCGTAGTATATACACGAATACACACTCCTCTTTTTTGAGGAGATTGTGATAATGCTGGAACATTACTTTTACTATTTTTTTGTTTTCGAAATTTTCTAACTAATTGATTAATAGTAGACATTTTTACTCCATATAAAATATTTAAAATATAATTTTAAATTAAAAAATTCTTTAAATATATATTTTTTAAAAAAATATTTAAAAAAAAATAATTTTTACCACGTCATATTAATTTTATGTTTTTCAGTTAATGTAACAAATTCTAAAAAATTTATAATTTTAATATCAAAAAATACAAATTTTAATAATCCTCTAGTTTTTAAATCTTCTTGTAAAAAATAAACTTTTTTAAAAAATTTTTCTATTTTTTCTCTTAATATATTATCTTTAAGCCCTAAAATAACTCCATCTTGTATACAGAGTAACTCATCAGAAACCCGTGAAAAAATTTTTAAAGAATTTATAGAAATTTGAAATGGAGAACTTAATAAAATATGTAACATTTTTTTTACCATTTAAATATAATATCAAATTGATGAATTTTTTCTTTTATTTCGTTTTCTTTTAAAAAACTTCCTTTAATAATAAAATTTTTATCATTATAAATACCGCGTTCTTGAGAAGATTGCAAACAAAAAAAAAAATTACAAATATTAAATGTAGGTAAAATCTTAAATAAAAAAACATAATTATTTAAAAAAAAAATTTCAGGTTTTTGAGATTTTAATAATTGTAAAATTCCATCTTCAATAAAAAAAATTCCAATATTTTTAATACCTATCGCCAAAGACAAAATTATATTTATACCTTCACAACTAATATATTTCCCATATGGAGAATTAGAGAAAACAAATGCTATTGATTTTTTCATAATAAATATTATTGTATATTATAATTAAAATTGTAAAAAACGATCACATTTCTGAATTTCAAAAGATAACACGCTTAAACCTACCAATTTAAAAAATTTTGAAAAATTTCCTTCTAAAAAACCTAATTTTAATGCTATTTTTTTGGGTAAAATTCCTCGTTGATAAGCAGAATTTACACATACATACAAATTTACCTGATAAATTAAAAATAAATTTGACCATTTTTTTAAAAAATTTAATTCATCTTTCGATGGAAAAATCATACTATTGGAATGATATACTCCAGAAGAATAAAAAAAAATACTCCTTAACGTATGTTTCTTCAAGATTACAGAATGGGCAAATAATAATGCAGAATTTGCATTTTGAGTACCATATGGAGGGCCAGAAACAGTTAAAATATATTTCATATTAAATTCTTTTTTTCTGCATAAAAATGTTATATTTTTTTTTTAAAAAAAAACTATAAAACATCTAATACTTCAATTTCAAAAATTAAAGTTGCAGATGCAGGAATACCAGGAATTCTAATCATTTTATTAGATAAATTTGATGGTATTACTAAAATAATTTTTCCACCTTTTTTTAATAATTGAATACTTTCTTTCCAAACAGGAATAATTTGATTTAAAGTTAACTGAAGAGGGCCACCATTTTTATAAGAATTATCAAATTCTGTACCATCTACTAAAAAACCTTTATAATGTACTACTAATTTTGAATCTGAATTAATATTAGAGCCTGTTCCAACTTTTTTGATCTGATATAAAATTCCTGATGTACTTATTTTTACATTTTTGTTCTTTAAGAATTGCTGTAAATATTTTTTATCTAATTTTAAAAGTTTTTTTTCCAAAATTTCTTCTAAATTTTTATTTTCAACTTCAACTTTTTCTGAAAAAATTTGTAAAAAATCTTTAATTTCTTCTTGAGAAAATTTAACGGTATGTAATAACGCATCCCATAAACCCATATATACTATAAAAGGTTTAGTAATAATTTTTTTGTATAAAGATTGATGTAAAAAATTTACAATCATTTGCCCAAAAGATACTCCTACAGAATACAACATTTTATCTTCAGATGTATGTACTTCTGGTAACATATTATATTCAGGAATATCTTTTTTTATAATATTTTTTTGTATTTCTGAAGCATAAACAAAATTTTGAAAACTTAAAGATATTAAAAAAATACCTAAAATTACTTTTAAATAATACATATATTACAATCCTTCTAAAAAAATCATTTAAAATATTAAAATTTAAAATTTTTATAAAAATTTATTTTAAAATTTATAAAAATTAAAAAATTAAATTATATATATTCTTAAAATATTTGATTTCTTTTAAAAATAAAATATAAAAAAAATTAACATTATAAAAATTTTATATATTAATTTTTTTCCGAATTTTTTTAAAAAATTTTTGAGAATTTAAATTCGCAATATAAGATCCTTTCTCTAAAATTTTATATAATTTCGATTCATTTTTTCTATAAAAAAAATATAATTTTTGTATACGAATTAAAAATTTTTTTAAAATCTCAGAAACAGATTCTTTAAATTGTTGATACGTATAATTTTTAAATTTTTTTTCTAAAACAGAAATACTATTCTTACTTAACAAAGATGCAATGATTAATAAATTAGAAATTCCAGGTTTTATAGAAGGATTATAAAATATTTGAGGAGGAGTATCTGAATCTGTTACAGAATTTTTAATTTTTAATAAAGCAACTTCTATTGAATCACTTAAAAAAATTACATTATTCACGTTTTTATTTGTTTTAGACATTTTTAATAAAGGATTTTGTAAACCCATAATTTTTTTCCCTAAATTAGGAATAAAAATTTTTGGAATCACAAAAATTTTTCCATAAATTTTATTAAAACGTTTTGCAATTTTTTGTGTAAACTCTAAATGTTGTTTTTGATCTTCCCCTACTAATACCAAATTCGTTTGATACAATAAAATATCAGATGCCATTAATACAGGATAATTCAATAATCCTAAATTTACATTTTTAGGTTGTAATAATAATTTACTTTTAAATTGAGTCATTCGAGATAACTCTCCAAAAGAACTCATACATCCTAATATCCAATACAATTGAGTATGAAGTACTACATCAGACTGTACAAAAATAATACTTTTTTCAGGATTAATACCGCAAGCCAAATACCAAGATAAAGTATCTAAAATAGAATTTTTTAAAAAATTAATTTTTTTTGTTAAACAATTAGTTAATACATGTAAATCAGCAATACAAAAGTAACATTTTGAAAAATTTTGAAAATTTCTCCAATACTGCATAGTACCTAAATAATTTCCTAAAGTTAACATTCCAGACGGTTGAATACCAGTAAAAATTACATTTTTAAAAGAATTTTGCATAAAAAACCCTTAAGATTCTTCAGAATAAAAAAATTCTTAATACAATAAAAATTTTTTAAAATTTTCTAAAGTTTTTTTATAATTTTTAGTTTTAAAAATAGAAGTACCTAATACAATTACATCTACTCCTAATAAAACTAATTTTTGAATATTTTTTAACGTAATTCCACCATCTACTTCTAAAATAATATTTTTTTTTTTTCTATCTAAAATTTCTTTTATATAAAAAATTTTCTCAAAAATAAAAGGTAAAAATTTTTGACCACCTAATCCTGGAGTTACGGACATAATTAAAAGAATATCAATTTGATCTAAAAAATTTTCTACAACACTAAAAGAAGTACTAGGATTTAATGCAATTCCAATTTTACAACCGTAATATTTAATTACTTGAATTAATTTTTCTAAATAAAAAGTAGTTTCTGGATGTATAATGATTGTTGTTGCACCAGCATCTGAAAACTGTTTAATTAATAATTCTGTAATAGGATTAACCATTAAATGAACTTCTATTGGATGTGTAATATTATTTTTACGTAAAGATTCTAATACTAACGGCCCAAAAGTTATATTAGGTACATAATGATTATCCATAACATCAAAATGAATAATATCACCCCCAAATTTTAAAACTTCTTTAACTTCTTCTCCTAATTTAAAAAAATTTGCAGCAAGAATTGATGGAGCTAATAATATTTTTTTCATAAATTAATATATTGAAATCCTTATATCAATTATTTATTTAAATTACTAAAAAATTTTTCTTTTTTTATATTTTTAAAAATTTTTAAAATAATATTTGTATCAGATAATTCATAAATTTTTACATTGCCAATATCATAAGGTAAAATTAAAAAAATTTTTCCATTAACTGTCTTTTTATCACGAAACATTAATCTAATATATTCTTCGCCACACATTTCTAATGGACCTAAAATAGGTAATTTAATTTTCTGAAAAAGATCAATTATTCGCGAAAAATTTTTTAAAGATAAATATTTTAAATAATATGAAAGATAAGAAGCTAAAACAATACCCGCAGAAACAGCATATCCATGTAACCATGTACTATAACCTGTATATGTTTCAATAGCATGAGCAAAACTATGACCTAAATTTAAAAGAGCACGTGAAGAACATTCTTTTTCATCCATTTCTATAATTTTTTTTTTAAATTTACAACATTGTAAAATACAATAAGATAATTCTTTTTTTTCTAAATTTAATACTTTAAAAATATTATTTTCTAACCAAATAAAAAAATTTTTATCAAAAATAATTGCATATTTAATAACTTCCGAAATTCCAGATAATAACTCTTTTTTCGATAAAAATTTTAAAAAATTAATATTAATTAAAACTAACTTCGGTTGCCAAAAAGAACCAATCATATTTTTTCCTAAAATATGATTTACGCCAGTTTTTCCTCCAATAGATGCATCTACTTGAGCTAATAATGTAGTCGGAATTTGAATAAAACTTATACCTCTTTGATAAATAGAAGCTACAAAACCTGTAATATCTCCAATAACACCCCCACCAAAAGCAATTAAATTAGTATTCCTATCACATTGATTTTCTAATAAAAAAGATAAAATCTTATCTACAGTTTTTAAATTTTTATATAATTCACCATCTTTTAAAACAATAATTTTATATTTTATCTTCAAATTTAAAAACATAGATAAAAAATTATTTAATAATATTTTTCTTACAGTAAAATTAGTTACAATAATATTTTGTGATCCAAAAAAAAATAAATTTTTAATTTTTTTTTTTGTAAATTTCGGAACACCCATATATATTGAATAACTACTATGAGATAAATTAATTTGAATATTTTTTTTACACATAATAAATACCCATATAAATTTTCAAAACATTAAATTATTTTTTAAAATTTTTTAATAATTTGACAATTTGATAAACAACAATTTTTGGAGTTTTAAAATTAGTATCAATAATAAAATCTGAAATAGATTGATATAAAGGGTCGCGTATATTTGCTAAATTTTCCAAAATTTTTTTTTTATTTTTTTGTTTTTCTAAAAAATTTAAAAGAGGTCTTTTTTTATCTAATGGGATTCGAATTAACTGTTTTTCTACTGTAATTTTTAAATAAATTACAATACCGTATTTTACTAAATATTTTCTTGAAAATTTAGATAATACACAACCTCCTCCAGTTGCTAAAACAATATTTTTTTTTTGAGTAAGATGTTGAATCATCTTTTCTTCACGAATACGAAAACCACTTTCCCCCTCTAAATCAAAAATCCAAGAAATGTCTACTCCAGTACACTTCTCAATTTCAAGGTCTGAATCATAAAAATTCATATTCAAGAATTTTGCTAATTGACGCCCAATAGTGCTTTTTCCTGCACCCATAGGACCTACTAAAAAAATATTCTGTTTTTCGATCATAAAAAATTATCGCCAAAAAAATTAAAATAAAAAAATCTTTTTACAACACAATTTTATTATTTAAAAATTATAATTTCTAAATTTTATAAAAAAATTAAAAATAAAATTTATAACAAAATAATTTATTTTATTAAAAAAAAAGTAATTATCTATTTTAAAAATATAGTTTATAAAAAATAAATATAAAAATTTTAAAAAAATTAAAATTATAAAAATTTTTTAAAAAAACTTGACCTATTTAAAATTTCTATTATTATAGCTACTAACTATAAAAAACTCAAATAAAAATATTTTTTAAAAATGGTGAGATGTCTGAGTGGTTGAAAGAGCATGCTTGGAAAGTATGTATACATTTTTATGTATCAAGGGTTCGAATCCCTTTCTCACCTAAATTTTTAAATATTGATATTTTTTATTATAAAAAATTTATTAAAAATATGATGTAGATGTAAATTTATGTAACGTAATATCTTTAATTCCAATAATTTCTGGAAATTCTTTTAATAAAATTTTTTCAATATTTTCTTTTAGAGTAATATTACTCATTGAGCAACCATTACAACCTCCAATAAATTTTAATAAAACCCAATTTTTAGTATCAATTTTAATAAAAATTACACTTCCATTATGCTTTAACAACATAGGATTAATTACAGTAAAAAAAAAATGTTTAATCCTATCTTTTAAAGAAGAATTATTTTTTAATATAGGAAATTTTTTTACAAATGGTGCTTTTAAAGTAATTTGAGTTTCTAAATCATTAGAAATTAAATTTACTTCAGCATTTTTTAAATATGGCAAAAAAATTTTTTTTACATATACAAAAGTACTTAATAATACAATTTTATAATCTATTTCTAAATTTACTTCTTCAATATCACAAAAAGACAAACTACAATTAGCTGCTTCTGTACCTGGAAATTCTACCGAAATTCGAATATACGTATTTAAAGGTTGATTTTTTAATAATTTAATAAAATGTAATTTTACTTCTTCAGAAAATTTAATCATATTAAAATTTTAATTTCCTATAAAAATATTGAATATATAAAAAAATATTTTTTTATCTATAAATTTTATAAAAAATCATATATAATGATATTTTTAATTTAATAATATTTTTTAATAATTTATGAAAAAAATTTTTTACTCAATTCAAGGTAAGGGAAAAATTCCAATTATTTTATTACATGGTTGGGGATTAGATTCAAATATATGGAAAAATTTTTTATTTTTATTTTCTTCACAATATACTATATATATAATAGATTTTCCAGGATATGGTAAAAATTTTTTCTTAAAAAATATGTCTTTTAAAGAAATTTCAAAATTTTTATTAAAAATCATTCCAAAAAAAGTCATATGGATAGGATGGTCATTAGGAGGGTTATTAGCTACATACATGAGTTATTACTTTCCAAAACGAACTTATGGAACAATTCTGATAACCTCTTCTCCGTATTTTTTAAAAACAAAAAAGTGGCCTGGAATTTCTAAAAAAATTCTTAAAAATTTAAAAAAAAAAATGATTTTTTCTTATGAAAATTTTTTAAAAGAATTTTATTTTTCACAAATGTATATTTATGAAAAAAAAAAAAACAAAAATCAATATATAAATTTAAAAAAATTTTTAAAACATCAACCATCTTCCTACACAATTAATTATGGATATCAATGGTTAATTAAAATTGATAATAGAAAAAAAATTCTAAATTTAAAAACTCCAATTTTTAGGATTTATGGTGAATTAGATTTATTAGTCCCATATAAAATTGAAAATTATCTTCAAAAATATATTATAAATGGTCAATCATATATTATTCCACATTCAGCTCATATCCCATTTATTTCTCATCCAATAAATTTTACAAAAATTATAAAAAATATATTTAAAAAAATTTTTTTTCAAAAATAAAAGCATAAAAAATAAATTTTATTAAAATGGAATTTCATCCTCAAAATCTATTTTAGAAGTTGTATCAATTAAATTTTTTTGTTTTTTATATTCTTCTTTTACAGGATTCGAAGCATATTGTTTTTCAATTTTATTAATACCTTTTTCTAAAGTATCTGAAGAATATTTTAATACTTTTTCTTTATCTTTAACATAATTTTGATTAGAATTTCTATTACCTAACATCTGCATTGTTCCCGTAATATTAACAATAATTTCAGTAATATATCTATCAATACCATTTTGATCTTGCCATTTTCGAGTTTGTAACGTACCTTCAATATAAATTTGAGAACCTTTATGTAAATATTGAGCTGCTATTTCAGCTAATTTTCCAAAAACTACAATACGATGCCATTCAGTCTTTTCTTTTAATTCTCCAGTATTCTTATCTTTCCAATTTTCTGACGTAGCAATTGTCATATTTAATACAGCTCCACCATTAGGCATATAACGAATTTCAGGATCTTGCCCTAAATTTCCAATTAATATTACTTTGTTAATTCCTCTACTAGCCATATAATATAACTCACTTAATAAAAATTCATATTTAAAATTATTATAAATAATATCATAAAAAAAAATCAAGAGATATAAAATTTTTATTCTTTTAAAAATTACTTTTTAAAAATAAAAATTTTCTCAAAATATAAAAAATTTTAATATTATAAAAAATAAATTATTTCTTAAAAGGAAAAAAAATGCCAGCAAAAAATAAATATCCTTATAAATTTTCTGTTGCCCCTATGTTAAATTATACAGATTTTTATTGTCATTTTTTTTATCGACAATTAACACAAAAAACTTTATTATATACTGAAATGTATACTACAAAACAAATTATCCATCAATTCATTAATACTAATATAAAAATATATCCACCTACATCACTACAATTAGCTGGAAATAATATAAAAGAATTTATAATTTGCGCAAAATGGGCTGAAAAAATTGGATTTAATGAAATTAATATTAATTTAGGATGTCCATCAAAAAGCGCTCAAAAAGGAAATTTTGGAATATGTTTAATGAATCAACCCGAAATTGTATTTAAAATTATTCAAGAACTTTATTATACTATTTCTCTTCCAATTAGTGTAAAAATAAGATTAGGAATTACTAAAAAAAATAATTTTTATTTTTTAAAAAATTTTATTCAAGAAATATCAAAAAAAAAATACTGTAAAAGATTTGTTATACATGCTAGAAATGCTGATTTAACATTAACTAAAACATATCAAAATAGAAATATACCGCCTTTAAATTACTCATATGTATATAAAATTAAAAAATATTTTCCAAAATTAATAATAATTTTAAATGGAGGATTACAAAATATTAATAATGATATTAAACATTTAAAAAAATTAGATGGTATTATGATGGGACGTAAAATTTATAAAAATCCATTAATTTTAACTAAAATTGATAAAATTATTTTTAATCAAAAAAAAAAATATAATATTTTAAAAATTTTAAGAAAAACAATCCAATATGCAGAAAAAAAAATGAAAAAAGGTATACATCCTTTTAAAATAATAAAACATTTTTTAAATACTTTTTCAGGTATTTCTAATTCTAAAAAATGGAAAAAATATCTTTTAACAGAACTAAAAAATACTAAAAATCTTACTAGAACACTTAATGATTCTTTTAAACTATTTTCATTAACAGATTTAAATTCATTTAAAAAATTTTAATTCTAAATATTTTTGTATATTTTTTAAAAATCTATATAAAAAATAAAATTCTTTTTTTTAAAAAAATATAATAAACAAAATCATCTGTTCATGAAATTTTTTATCACATATAAAAATTTATTTTTTTATATTTTTATTAGGAAAAACTTACTAAAATTATGATAGATAAAATAAATAATTTACCACTATTAAATATTACACCATATTCTTTAGAAGCAGAACAATCAGTTTTAGGGGGTCTCATGTTAGATAATAAAAAATGGGATTTAATTATTGAACATATTGAAAAAAAAGATTTTTTTAGTAAAAAACATCAATTAATTTTTTATGAAATGAAAAATTTAATAGAAAATGGAAATCCAATTGATTTAATTACTCTGTCAGAATCTTTAAGTACCAAAGGAGAATTAAATAAAATTGGAAGATTTACTTATTTAGCTGAAATCTCTAAAAACACACCTAGTGTCGCGAATATTGTCACATATGCGGAAATTATTAAAGAAAGATCTATTATGAGAGAAATTATTTCAGTTGCGCATAATATAGCTGATTTTGGATATCATGCTCAAGGCCGCCATAGTTCAGAATTATTAGATTATGCAGAATCTAGTATTTTTCAAATCTCTGAAAAACAAATAAAAAAAAATCAAGGACCTCAAAATATTGAAAAAGTATTAGAAATCACAATCACTGCTATTGAAAAATTATTTCAAACACCAAATGATGGTATTACAGGAATTAATACTGGATATCATGATTTAAATAAAAAAACTTCAGGATTACAAAAATCAGATTTAATTATTTTAGCTGCTAGACCTTCAATGGGAAAAACAGCATTTGCAATGAATTTATGTGAAAATGCTGCTATGATTTATGATACACCAATTTTAATTTTTAGTTTAGAAATGCCAAGTGAACAAATTATGATTCGTATGTTAGCATCATTATCTCGAGTAGATCAATCTAAAATTCGTTCAGGACAACTTACTCATCAAGAATGGAGTAGAATCTCAAGTACAATTAATATTTTATTAAAAAAAAAAAATATTTATATTGATGACTCTTCTGACTTAACGCCTAATATCTTAAGATCACGTGCCAGAAGAATTCATCGTGAAAATCATGGTTTAACTTTAATTATGATTGATTATTTACAACTAATAAAAATTCCACATTTATCTAATAATCGTACACTAGAAATTGCTGAAATTTCCCGAACTTTAAAATCTTTGGCAAAAGAACTTAATGTTCCAATTATAGCTTTATCACAACTTAATAGATCTTTAGAACAAAGAACCGATAAAAAACCAGTAAATTCAGATTTAAGAGAATCAGGATCTTTAGAACAAGATGCAGATCTTATTATGTTTATTTATCGTGATGAAATTTATAATCAAAATAGTGATTTAAAAGGTATTGCAGAAATTATTATTGGAAAACAAAGAAATGGACCAACAGGAACTATTAAATTAACATTTAATGGGCAATGGTCTAGATTCGATAATTATGCAAATCCTCAATATCATAAAAAAAATTTATAATATTTTTAAGAAATATTATTTTTTTTAAAAAAAAGTATTTTATTATATATTAAACAATTTTTTATAAAATTACTAAAAATTATGATTATTTTAGGCTTCGATTATGGTGTAAAAAATATTGGTTTAGCTATTGCAGAAACAACATTATTTTATGCATATCCTATTCAAAGTATTAAAACTCCAAAAAAAAATACACAATGGAAAATAATTCAAAAAATATTATTAAAATGGCTTCCACAATATTTAATTGTAGGATATCCTTTAAATAATCAAGGAAAAAAATTTAATATAACTAAAAAAATTGAAAAATTTAAAAAAAAATTAGAAAAAAAATATAATCTTCCAGTAAAATTTCATAATGAATATTTAACTACAAAAATAGCTAAATCTATTTTATTTCAAAAAGGAGGTTACAAAAAATTACAAAAAAATTGTATTCATTCTGCATCTGCAGTTTTAATTTTAGAAGGTTGGTTAGATATCTATAAAAAAAAAAATCATATTAAAATTTAATTTTTTAAAAATTTTTTAAAAAAATTTCTAAAATACTATATATTTATTATTTTTAAAAAATATTCCTATAAAAAGAAAATAAATATAATTATGATCAATAATACAAAAAAATTTAAAAGACCAAATATTAGTTTATACATCAATATTCCGAAAGAATATTCTAACTTTATAAATAAAAAAAATTTTTTTTTAAAGAAAAATAAATATTTAACAGCAATTATTAAAGATTTTAAAAAAAATTTTTTTTTATTATTCTGTAGACCTATTTTTTCACTTTTTATTAGTTTAAAAACTACTTTTTTAATACCTTTTCAAGAAATAAAATATTTAATTAAAAATTTTAAAAATTTTTTTTCTAAAAAAAATATTGAAATTACTATAGAAATTTTTCCTCAAAAAATAAACTATCAAAATCTTATAAAATACTTTAAAATAGGTATAAATCGGATTTCTTTAAATATAAAAACTTTTAATAAAAAAATTTTAAAAAAATTTAAATGGTCTAATTTTTCTAAAAAATCTTTAAATATACTTTTTAAAAAAAAAATTATAAAAAATTTTAATATTGATCTCCAATATGGTATACCTACACAAACTTTAAAAAATGTTATAAAAGATTTAAAAAAAACTTTAAAATATAATCCTACACATATAACTTGGACTTTATATTCTAATTCTTTTTCTAAAAATAAAAATTTAAATTTTAAAATTCCTACTCCCTCAGAAATCTCAAAAATGTCTCTAATAGGACATAAAATATTAACAAAATATGGATATAAAAAATATGAAATTTCTTCTTATGCAAAACCAAAATATCAATGCCAACATAATTTAAATTATTGGACTTTTCAAGATTATTTAGGGTTAGGTTGTAAATCTCATAGTAAAATTACAATTTATAAATTTAAAATTTTACGTTTAATAAAACATGAAAAAATTTTAAACTATATTCAAAAATTATATTTATTAAAATTTTATTATATAAAAAAAAATGATATTGTATTTGAATTCTTTTTAAATATTTCTTTTTTATTTAAAAAAATATCTTATTTACATTTTAAAAATATTACACATCATTCAATACTATCAATTAAAAAAAAATTAAAAAAATCTCAAAAAAAAGGATTTTTGATTTTTACAAAAAAAAATATTATAATCACATCATTTGGATATAAAAATTTATTTTATTTTTTAGATTTTTTTTTAAATTAAAAATATAAAAAATTATATAAAGACTATTTTCTTAATTGATAAATATGCTCAAAAATTGTAAAACCTAATTTTTTTCCTCTTTGTTCGAACTTAGTCTCTTTAGTTAACTGAAAACATAAAAATTTTATTGGTTTTATAGGAACAAATTTGAATTCTTTATGATCAAACATTATATTAGTAATATGTTGTGAATATTTTTTACAATCTGTTTTAATATGTAAAAATCCAAAAAAAATTATTTTTTTTGACAATATTTGTAAAAATTTTCTTTGTATTAAACGTCTTTTCTGGTGTTTTTTTTTAGGCCAAGGGTCAGGAAAAAAAATTTGTAAAATATAAATTGAAGAATCAGGAATCATATAATAAAAAACATCAATTGCATCATAAAAAATAATTCGTATATTTGACAAATTATATTTCTTAAATTCACGTAAAATCGATAAAATACTAGGAGAATAAACTTCAATTCCTATAAAATTTAAATTTAAATTTTGAGAAACAATTTCTAAAAAATCTATACCATTTCCAAATCCTAAATTTAAAATTATAGGAGATTTTTTTAAAAAAAAATTTTGTAAAAATATTTTTTTTTTTTGAAAATCTATTTTCAGATTTTTCCATAAAAATTTATATTTCTTAAAAAAATTATTTTTTATGACACGACGACGACATACAAAACTTTTAACCGTTTGTAATGTATTTTTTTTATTTAAAAAAAAATTATCATTATTTTTAGACATAATTAAACTCATATTTTGTTATTTTTTTAAAAAATTTTTTTAAAATTTTTCTTAAACATTATAATATTATTAAGTTTTTCTAGGAAATTATGAATTTTTCACAAAGAATATTAAATTGGTACCATTTTCATGGTAGAAAAAATTTACCATGGAAAAAAAAAAAAAATGTTTATCACATTTGGTTATCAGAAATCATGTTACAACAAACTACTGTAAAAACAGTTATTCCTTTTTTTAAAAAATTCATAAAAAAATTTCAAACATTACAAAAATTATCGCAAGCCTCATTAAACGAAATTTTATATTTATGGAGTGGATTAGGATATTATCGACGTGCTCATTTTGTTTATCAAACTATTAATATTATTTTTAAGAAATATAATGGTTGTTTTCCAAAAGATATTCTACTACTACAAAAATTACCCGGTATTGGAAAATCTACTGCAAGTGCAATTTTATCTTTTACTTATAATTTTTGTTATGCAATTTTAGATAGTAATATCAAAAGAATTCTAATAAGAATTTATAATATTCAAAAAACATCTACTATTTTTTTATTAGAAAAAAAATTATGGAATTTAATTAATAATTTAATTTCTATCCATCATCCAGATAAATTTAATCAAGCCATGATGGATCTAGGTGCTTTAATTTGTACCTCTCATAATCCAAAATGTGATCTATGTCCATGTCAAAATATATGTATTTTTTTTAAAAATAAAAAAAAATATATATTAAAATTCCCTAAAAAAAAACTAAAAAAAAAAAAAGTTAAAATATTACTTTTAATTTTACAATATAAATTTTATATTTTTCTTATACAACAAAATAAAAAAAAATTTTGGCCAAATTTGTTTTGTTTTCCAATGTTTTTTTTCAAAAAAGAAAATTTTTATAAAAAATTTTATAAAAAAATATTTAAAAAAAAAAAAAATCTACCTATATTACATATTTTTAGTCATATGCAACTTTTATTATTTCCTTTTTATTTAAAAATTTCAAATAAAAAAAATATTCAAAAACATAAATCAAAACAAAAAATATGGTTAAATCTAAAAAATCCTCAAAAAATTGGTATTCCAACTCCTATACAAAAAATTTTAAATAGGATAACATATGAAAAATAATAAAATACGCACTATTTTTTGTCACTTTTTTAAAAAAAAAAAAGAAGGTTTAAGTTTCCAAAATTATCCAGGAACTTTAGGTCAAAAAATTTATAATGAAATTTCTAAAGATGCTTGGAAGAAATGGTTATTATACCAAACAAAAATTATTAATGAAAAAAAATTAAATATGTGTTCTGAAAAAGATCGTAAATATTTAAAAAAAAATATGAAAATTTTTTTTTGGAAAAAATCTTAAAATTCTTTCAAAACATTAAAAAAATTATAATATTTAAAAAAATCATAATAATCTGAATTTATTTATAAATTTTGAATTTTTAAAATTTTTTTCTGAATATATAATAAAAAATTTTTTATTAAAAAAATTTTTTTAGATTTATTTACAAATAATCTACTTAAAAGATTAATTTTATGTATATATTCAGAAAAATTCATATTATTTATAACATTTAAACAATATTTTTTCCATTTTTTTTTTTCTAAATCGTTTAATGTAATAAAAAAATTACGAGCACGCATTCTAAAAAATAATTCTGATAACCTACTATCAAAAAATTTTGTTTGAAATGTAATTTCTGGAATATTATAACTACAAATTAAAAAAAAATTATATAAAATTTTTTTGTCATAAAAAGTTAAAAAATTTTTATATAATTGTAAGTCAACATTTTTATTAATACAAATTTGAGACTTAATTTGTAAAATTTTTCTTAAAAAAAATATTATATTATAAAATTTTTTTAATATAAAAAAATTTTTTTGACAAAAAATATAATTAATTTTTAATCGTATACAATTTTTTGTATTAATCATATTATATGATAAAAAAATTGGATTTTTATTTATATAAACACTTAAAATACCAATTTTAAACAATTTTTTTAAAATATTACAATTTTTAGAAAAATTTTTTATAGAAAATAATGCATCTTTTGGGGAATTTTTTAAATCGTACACTAAAATAATATTTTTATTAGTAGGATGAAACATTAAAAAAGAAACAACACCTATATTAAAATTCAAAGCGCCAAATATACTAGATATATAAAAAAAAGGTTTATTTTGATTTTTTGTAACAAAATTTAAAATTTTTTCTTTATTAAATAACTCTAATAATAAAAAAAATAATTTTTCATTATATGATTTTAAAATTTTTAAAATTTCTATTGTTGCAAATATGTCTGATAAAGCATCATGTTTTTTAAAATGTACTATAGAATTTTTTTCCGTGATATGTGACAATTTAAAACTTACTGCTCCTGAATGTTTATAAAACCACTTTAAACAAAAAGGCTCTAAAACATAAAAAACTCTTAAAATAGATAAAACATCTCCTGTAAAATTACCATTCTTCCATTCCCATTCATATGGATCTAAAAAATTTCTATAAAAAATATTTCGTGTAATTAAATTATCAAAATTAATATTATTATATCCTAAAATACATACATTTTTTTGTGTAAAAATTTTATAAATATTACGAGCTAAATAATATTCATTCATTCCATAAATATTGGAATATTGAGGTAAAATTTTATTAATGAAAATAGAATCTAAATTTGGAAAATAATCTAACGGAAGAGACCCTAAAATAGAAATCGGTTTAGATAAAATATTAAAATTCTCATCCGTTTGTATACATGCAAATTGAGAAATTTTATCTAAAGAAACATTTAATCCATATGTTTCATAATCATAAAAAATAAATTTTTTAAATTTCATATATTATAGACTTTAAAATTTTATTTTATAAAAAATTTTACTCCCCCGACTGGACTCGAACCAGTGACATACGGATTAACAGTCCGTTGTTCTACCAACTGAACTACAGAGGAAAAATTTTATTATTTAATATTATATAATAATTTATTCTTACAAGCAACATATTTTTTTAAAAAAAAATCTTCTAAAAATTTGTTTTATAAAATCCTTGCATAATTAAAAAAATTAAATTATAATTTTTTTATTCAGAGGCCCCTTAGCTCAGAGGTTAGAGCAAGCGACTCATAATCGTTAGGTCGCTGGTTCAATTCCAGCAGGGGCCAATATATTTTTTTAAAAAAATTTTTTTTAAAATTAATAAAACTAAAAAATTATTATTTTTTAGAAAGAATAGAAATTTGAATGTCTAAAGAAATATTTTTATAAGGTTCATATGTTACAATATGATTACCAAGATAACGTAATAAACCATTCTTTAATTTAATTTCATGTTTTTTAACTAATACACCTAATTTAGTAATTTTTTTAGAAATTACTTTAGAATTAACCGAACCAAAAATTTTTTTTTGTGAATTAGATTTTGCAAATATAATTATTGTTCCTAATTTTTTTAAATTTTTAATTTTTAATTTAAATTCTTTAATTTTTAATAATTCTTGCGTTTGATATAATTTTTTTTTTATTTCAAATTTTTTTAAATTTTCTACTGTAGCTAACATTACTAATGATTTCGGTAATAAATAATTTCTAGCATATCCATTTTTTACAATTTTAACTTCTCCCGAAGTTCCTAAATTCTTAATTTTATGTAATAAAATCACTTTCATAAATTCATTACCTTTAAAAAACTGTAAAAATTAAAAAATTTTTATCGATGTTGATCTGTATACGGAATTAATGCCAAATAACGAGCTCTCTTAATAGCTCTTGATAATTGTCGTTGAAATTTAGATTTGGTACCTGTAATGCGACTTGGAACAATTTTTCCACTTTCCGTAATATAATTTTTTAAAATATTTAAATCTTTATAATCTATTTCTAAAATCCCTTCAGCTGTAAAACGACAAAATTTTCGTCGTCTAAAATATCTTATCATAAAAAAAAACTCCTTTTACATAAAGTTTTTCAAAAAACTTAAAATTTTCATATAAATAAAATATTATTAAAATATTTTAAAAAATTTTTTAATAAAATTCATTTAAATTTTTAAATGTTTTTTAAGATCCAACTTATTCTTTAAAATATGCGAAATTTCTGTCACACATTTTTTCATTACTAAAATAAAACTTCTTAAAATATTTTCATTAAATTTAAAATTATCAGATAATTCTTGAATTAATTCACTTTTTAATTCAATATTAAATAATAAATAATGCGCTTTTTGAAATTTTTTAATTGAGTAAGCTAAAGAACGACGACCCCAATCTTCAAAACGATGAATTTTTCCTTTTTTTTTTAAAATAAATTTTTTATAAAAATCTATAAGAGATATAATTTGATCACTCTTATCAGGATTAATAATTAATACTATTTCATAATGCCTCATAAACAATTCTCTTTTTTAAAAATATTATTTATTAAATACTATTTATTAATTTTTAACATTATTTTTTTAAAAATATATATCTTAAAAGATCTTTTTATATTTTAAAAAAATAATTTAATTTTTAATAGTATAATTTTTTATAATATAAAATAAAACAAAAAAACATACAAACAAAAATAAAATTTAATATTAAAATTTTTAAAAATTTATACTTTTATCTTATTTTAAAAATATCTAATTCATAATTTTTTTTAAATTTTCAAAATTTTAAAATATTTTAAAAAAAATTTTTTTAAAAAATTTTCTGTTATTTTAACACATTCTACTTCTATATGAATTAATCCTCGCCAATTCTTTAACCAAGTTAATTGATGTTTAACTAACCTACGAGTGGAACATAAAATATTATTATACATAGTTTGATATGTAATTTTTTTCTGTAAATATAAAAACATATCTTTATAACCAATACTATTTAAAGATGGTAATGAAAGGTCTATATTTTTTAAAAAAAATAAATCTTTCACCTCTTTTTCTAAACCTTTTTCTAACATTTTTTCAAAACGTATAGTAATTTTTTTAAATAATTCTAATTTATTTTTTGGAAATAGTCCTAATTGAACTACTGTATAAGGAAATATATTTTTTTTAGCAATTAAAAAATCACTAAATTTTTTTCCAGTAACATAACAAACTTCTAAAACACGTAATATTCTTTGAACATCATGACAGTGAATTTTTTTACTCATAATAGGATCAAAATTTTTTAAACGTTGATACAATAATTCTCTTTTACTATGACATAAAATTTCAAAAATATACTTTTGTATAACAAAATTAGAAGACGGTAAAATTGATAATCCTTCCAATAAAATTTTAAAATATAACATTGTACCCCCAACTAATAAAGGTACTTTATGTTCTAAAATAATATTTTTTATTTCTCGATGAACATCCCTATAAAATTTTGCAACTGAATATCGTTCAAACGGCTGACAAATATCAATTAAACGATGCGGAAATTTTTTTAATAATTCAACAGAAGGCTTATCAGTACCAATATTTAAACCTTTATAAACTAATTTAGAATCTACACTAATAATTTCTAATTGTGTAAATTTTTTTTTTAATGCAATTGCTAAAGAACTTTTTCCAATTGCTGTGGGTCCCATCAAAAAAAAAATTAATGATTTTTTTTTCATTATATTATTAACATAATCCATTTTTTAATACAAAATATTTTTCAAAAAAATATCATTTTAAAAAGATAATTTTAAAATAGCTTTCATAATATATTAAATATAAAAAAATTTTTTCATAAAAATTATATAAAAAAATAATTACTGACTCGTTTTAAAAAAACTAAAAATAATCCTTGCAAAATATAAAAAATTTAATATAATATTAAATATTAATATTGCGAGAATAGCTCAGTTGGTAGAGCACAACCTTGCCAAGGTTGCGGTCACGAGTTCAAATCTCGTTTCTCGCTATTTTTTATATGTTAATCCTTAAATAAAAATACCCTTAAAAATTTTTTTAAATTTTTTAATATTTTAATTAAAAAAAATATTTATAAAAAATTTAATATTCTAAATTTATATATTTATTACATATCATCTATATATATATTTTTGTACATAATTCTATAAAATTTTCTTTATAGAATCATGTTAAAAAATAAAATATTAAAAATATAAAAAAGATATTTTTTAAAATTAAAAATTAAAATAAATTAAAACGTTTTTGAAACTTTTGAACTCTTCCACCTGTATTCATTGTTCTTTGTTTACCTGTATAAAAAGGATGACATTGAGAACAAATGTCTAAATTAATATTTTCTATTTTTGTAGAAAAAATATAAATTTTAAAACCACATGAACATGTCATTAAAATTTTTTGATAAAGAGGATGAATATTTTTTTTCATAATAAACTCAATATATAAAAAATTATTATATAATTTTTTTTTAAAAAAAAATCTATTTTTTTATTATAAATTAAAATTTTAAAAATACAATATTCTTCCTAAAAAAAAAATCTTCTATAAAAATTTAATAATAATATATTTATATAAAAAATTTTCTATTTTCTTCAAATTTTTTAGAGAAAAAATATGACAACAATTTTAAGTGTACGTACAAAAAATCAAATAGTTTTAGGGGGAGATGGACAAGCAACATTAGGACATACTATTATGAAACACAATGTTAAAAAAGTCCGTTCATTATATAAAAAAAAAGTATTAGCTGGATTTGCAGGAAGTACTGCCGATTCTTTTACTCTATTTGAATTATTTGAAAAAAAATTAGAAAAATACCAAGGTCAGTTACAAAGAGCTGCAGTAGAATTAGCTAAAGATTGGAGAACCGACAGACTATTACGTAAATTAAAAGCTTTATTAGCAGTAGCAGATAAAAAACATTCTTTAATAATTACAGGAATTGGAGATGTCATTCAACCTGAAAATAATATTATTGCAATTGGATCGGGAGGTAATTATGCTCAAGCTTCAGCATATGCTCTTCTTAAAAACACTAATTTATCTGCTTATGAAATTGTAAAAAAATCATTAAAAATTGCTTCTAGGATTTGTATTTATACTAATACACATTTTACTATTAAAGAATTGACTATCGAATAATACTTGAAAGGAAAAATTCATGTCGGAACTAATTCCTAAAAAAATTGTTCAAGAACTTAATAAATTTATAATTGGTCAAAAAAATGCAAAAAAAGCAGTTTCTATCGCGCTTCGTAATCGTTGGCGTCGTATGCAATTAAATTCTGAATTAAGATCGGAAATTACTCCAAAAAATATTTTAATGATCGGCCCCACAGGAGTAGGAAAAACAGAAATTGCTAGAAGATTAGCTAAACTAGTAAATGCTCCTTTTATTAAAGTAGAAGCAACAAAATTTACAGAAGTAGGATATGTAGGAAAAGAAGTAGATTCTATTATTAGAGACTTAATGGAACTAGCTATTAAAATGATTCGCTTAAAAAAAATAAAAAAAAATAAAAAATATGCTTTAAAATTAGCTGAAGAAAAAATTTTAAAAATTTTAATTCCTATTCCTAAAAATAATTTAGATTCTAAAATTCCTCAAAAAATTCCTACAAAAACAATAGAAATTTTTAGAAAAAAATTACAATCAGGAGAATTAGATCATAAAGAAATTGAAATTCAAGTTTCCAATCCACCTATAGGTATTGAAATAATGTCGCCCCCTGGAATGGAAGAACTTACAAATCAACTTCAATCTTTATTCCAAAATTTGAATGGTCCTAAAAAAAAAATCAAAAAAGTAAAAATTAAAGATGCAATGTTATTGTTATCTGAAGAAGAAGCAGCTAAATTAATAAATTTTGAAGAATTAAAAAAAAAAGCTATTTATTCTGTAGAACAAAATAGTATTGTTTTTATTGATGAAATAGATAAAATATGTCGACAAAATCAAAGTACTTCAGGTGCGGAAATTTCACGTGAAGGCGTGCAGCGTGATTTATTACCTTTAATCGAAGGTTGTACAGTTTCTACAAAATACGGAAGTGTAAAAACTGATCATATCCTTTTTATTGCCTCTGGTTCTTTTCAAATTTCTAGTCCTTCAGATTTAATTCCTGAACTACAAGGAAGATTACCTATTAGAGTAGAATTAAATCCATTAAATATTCAAGATTTTAAAAAAATTTTAACAGAAACTAAAAATTCTATTACATTACAATATCAAGAATTAATGAAAACTGAAAATATTGAAATAATTTTTACAAAAAATGGTATTCAAAAAATTGCTGAAGCTTCCTGGAAACTGAATGAAACTATTGAAAATATAGGCGCAAGACGTTTATATACTATATTAGAAAAATTAATGGAAGAAATATCTTATAATTGTGAAGAAAACAAAGGAAAAAAAATTTTTATTGATAAAAAATATGTAAAACAACAATTAAATAAATTATTAATTAATCCTGATTTAAGTCGATTTATTTTATAAAAAATTTTTTATTATTTTTAAAATACAAAATTGCCGATCTTAGACCTTAGTCTATGAAAGGCAATAATTTAAAAATTTTTATTCATTTAAAATATAATTTATTCCCTAAATAATTATTTTAAATTATTTTTATAAAATAAAAATTTTTATTTTAAAAAATTAGCATTTTTAGAATCTATTTCAATTAATAACAATTTTAATTTATTTTTCCAGTCTTTTTGCTCTTTTTTTAAGATTTTATTTTTTTCTTCAACGGTTTTTTTTAAAATCTCAATTTTTAAAATTTCCTTTTTTAAATTTTCTTTCTCTAATTTTAAATTTTGTATAGAATCTTTTAAAGACATAATAGTATCAATAGCAATTTGTACTTTTTTTTCTAATTTCATAAAAATTTCTAAAAACATTAGATCACCTTTAAAAATATATAAAATTTATTAATTTGTTTCAAAAATTTTTTATAATAAAAAATAATAATTTTTCAAAAAATATTTATAAAAAAAATCTAAAATATTTATTTTAAAATCATCTTTTAAATATCAAATAATAATATCATTTTTAAAAAATAGGATAAATTAATAATGTGGATTGAAAGTACAAAACTAAAATTAAAAAAATGGAGTCACAAATTATTCACAATTACTTTACAAGCTGCTATTGATGAATTTCAAGCAGGACAATTTACAAAATTGTCATATTTTACACCAAAAAAAAAAAGAATACAAAAAGCTTATTCTTTTGTAAATGCACCAAAAAATAAAAATTTAGAATTTTATATTCTCTTAATTCCTAATGGAACATTTACTCCTTATTTATATAATTTTTTTCCAAAAAAAATTTTTGTATATAAAAAACCTTCAGGATATTTTACACTTCAAGAAATTCCAATTTGTAAAAATTTATGGATGTTTGCTACAGGAACAGCTATTGGTCCTTATTTATCTATATTACAAGAAAATTCATTAAAAATAAAAAAATTTGAAAAAATTATTTTAATATATTCTGTAAAATTTTTAAAAGATGTAAATTATTTATTTATATTAAAAAGATTACAAAAAATTTATAGAAATCGTTTAATTTTTAAAATTATTTTGAGTCAAGAAAAAAATCAAAAATATTTATTCGGAAGAATACCAAAATTAATTAAAAATTTTAAAATAGAAAATTTAATTAAAATACCTTTAGATCCAAAAAATTCACATGTAATGTTATGTGGCAATCCCAATATGATTATTGATACTCAAAATATCTTAATAAAATACCGAAATATGACAAAAAATTTACGTAAAAAACCGGGTCATATTACAACAGAAAAATATTGGTAATTTTTTTAAATATTTATTAAAAATAAAAATATTAAAATCTTGAAATATTAAAATTTTAAAAAATTGATTCTTATAAAAAATATAGGAATCAATTTTCAAAAAAAAATACAAAAAATATTAAGAAACAAAATACGAATATTTAATAAAAGGATTAGCATATTTAGTTAATATCATATCAGTACGTAATCCATATTTTTGTACTTCTTTTTCCGATGAATCAGGATTTTCTGAGGGATATAAATCTACTAATCTCGTAATTGTTACGTGTAATTTCCCATGTTTCATTTCATTAATTTCATAAGTAGTTAACATATCAAAAATATTTTGTGTATCTAAATTAGGATAACGTAATTCTAAATTTCTTAATGGTTCTTGTAACAAACCTGAATGTGCATATATAGAAAGTAATTGCTGTGTATTAAAATTTGGAATTTCTTTTTTAATTAAATCCATAACTTCTTGAGGATTTTCATTAGTAACTAATTTTCCATTTATAATATAATTAGTATCATCAATAGAATTTAAAAATCTTTCATCTAAAGAATTTGTAGTAGATAAATCTTCATATGCTTTATGCATTAAATCAGATAATATAGCAGTATTTAAAGAATGATTAGAAGCTCTTAAAATTTTCCAAGGAAAATTTAAAGATAATTGTGAAGAAATGTTATGTTGTTTATCTTTTTGAAATCTTTCAATATTTTTATCAGAAAAATGATGTTTCTCTAATAGATAAGAAGAATCACAATTTTTAGGAATTTCAATTTTTTTTGTTAAATTATCATGAGAAGAAACTATATGATAATTTTTTAAAATATCTTGAAATTCTTTAGTACTTTCTATCTCTTCTTGTAATGAAGGAAATTCAGGCTTTTTAATCTCATTATTAAGATCAGAAGAAAAATCATCAAACCAAGAAAAAATACTTGAAACACCTCGAGCTATAGGTATCCAAGAGATTTTAGGAACATTTAAGATATCTGTTCCTGAATTTAAAAAAGCATTTAAATAATCTCCTTCTTCAAAGTTTTTTTTTAATCTTGATTTAGAGGATTTTTCAAATGAAATTTTATTTTCATATTTTCTCATAGGATCAATAAAATTTTGTGTTTCTTCAGATAATAAAGATGTTAAATCCATTTCATCATAATGCTCCATATCATCTATATCATTTCTTAAAAATTCTTGCTCTTCAAGATCTAATTCTTCTGAATTATCTTTTAAAAAAATTGAACTTTGATCATTTTTAATTTCTGTAATATTTTCAATATTTTTTTGTAAAACCGGAGAAACATTTGTAGAAATGTTATATTCTTCAGGATTTTGAATATTTGTATATTGTTCTATTTTTTCAGGAACATCTTCTAACTTAACAGAATTTTTTTTATTTTTTCTATTTATTGAATGTAAATAAGGAAATAAAGAATTTTGAACAAAAATAGATGACATAAAATTTTTACCCTTTAAAAACTACATAACTATTAATATAAATTTATTTTAAAAAAAATATTTTTTTTAAAAAAAATATTTAAAAAATTTTTAATATTATAACATAATTCCATACTAACAAAATATTGTTTTAAAAAATTTTATTAAAAAATTTAATATTAAGATTTAAAAAAATGTTTTATATTAATATTTTTTCAAAAAAAACTAATACGAAAGAATACCATCATATACATGTGTAGCAGGACCAGTCATATATAAAAAATTTTTATTACCTTTCCAAAAAATTTTTAATATACCTCCAGGTAATATTACTTCGACAATATTTCCTAATAATAAATTTCGTATACCAACAGCCACTGCTGCACATGCTCCACTTCCGCATGCTTCAGTTTCTCCAACATGCCTTTCATATACTCGCAAATAAATCTTTTCAGAATTTACAATTTCAACAAATCCTACATTAACACCTTGAGAAAAACTTTTATGTGTAGACAATTTAGAACCTATTTCATATACAGGAAAATTTTTTAAATTTTTAACTAAAATTATACAATGAGGATTACCTAAAGAAACTATACTCATATTATAAACTATATCTAAAATTTTAATTTTATAATATAATTGATTTTTTGGAAAATTATAAAAAACAGCCTGGGGAGAGAATTTTGGAATACCCATATTTACTTGAACAAAATTATTTTTTAAAATTTTTAAATATAAATACTGTTTTTTAGTTTTTAAAACAATTTTTTTTTTTAAAAACATAGTATGCATAAAACAATATAACCCAATACAACGAGCCCCATTACCGCATTGTTCAACTTCCGTTCCTTCTGAATTAAAAATTTTATATTCAAAATCAGAAATTTTACATGAAGAATTATTTAAAATTAATAATTGATCAAATCCAATTCCTCTTGTTCTATGTGCCCATTGTATAATTAATTTTTTTGAAAAAAAAAATGTTGATTAATTGTGCTTACTACCATAAAATCATTACCTAATCCATGCATTTTCGAAAATTTTACTTGATATTTATAATTACACATAAAAATTTTCCTTTTTAAAAACTTATAAAAAACCTTCGAATACAATAAAATACAAAAAAATTAAAAATATAATAAAAAATAAGAAAATCAAATGACAAAAAAAAATTTTTTAAAACTAATTAAACATACTTACAAAAAAATTGAAAAAAAAATTGAAAAAAAATACTCTATGATAGATTTAGATATATTACAAGAAGATTATACTTTAAAAATTATTTTTCCAAATACACAAAAAATTATTTTTACTATTCAAAAATCTTTAAATCAATTATGGATGGCAACAAAAGATAAAGGATATTACTTTGAATATTTAAAAAAAAAATGGAAATGCAAAAGAACTCACCTAGAATTGTTTAAAATATTAAAAAAAATTTTTATGAAAATAATTTAAAAAATTCAAAAATATAAAATTTATCGGCGAAAGAGGATTTGAACCTCTGACCTACTGGTCCCAAACCAGTTGCGCTACCATACTGCGCTATTCGCCGAAATTTAATTTTTTTTTAAAATTTTAAAATTTTAAAAAATTTTTTTTAAATTTATATTTGGGTGATTAATGGGATTTGAACCCATGACCACTGGAATCACAATCCAGAGCTCTACCTACTGAGCTATAATCACCAAAAAACTATAAAATTTTATAAAAATTATTTACGTTCGACAGGACTCGAACCTGAAATCTTTACTTTCGGAAAGTAATGCTCTATCCAATTAAGCTACGAACGTTTAAAAATATTTATTATTAAAAAATATATATTTATTAATGTATTTATTTTATTATATACATTATTTAATAAAAATCTAGCTTTTTTAAAAAAAAATATAAAAAAAATATAAAAAATTTATTTATTAAAAAAATATTTATATGAATAATTTATATAAAATTAAAAATATTTAATTTCAAAAATTAATATTTTTTTTATTTAATAAAATTTTTTATTAATATCTATTAAAAAATATTAAGAACGCTTCATCATATCAAAAAAATCATGATTAGTTTTTGTCATAGATAATTTATTTAATAAAAATTCCATAGCATCAATTTCATTCATTGGGTGCATAATTTTTCGTAAAATCCACATTTTTTGTAATTCATCCATAGTAGTTAATAATTCTTCTTTACGTGTACCAGATCTATTATAATCTATAGCTGGAAAAACACGTTTTTCTGCAATTTTACGTGATAATGGTAGTTCCATATTTCCTGTACCTTTAAATTCTTCGTAAATTACCTCATCCATTTTAGATCCAGTATCAATTAATGCAGTAGCAATAATAGTTAAACTACCACCCTCTTTCACATTTCGAGCTGCTCCAAAAAATCTTTTAGGACGATGTAGAGCATTTGCATCTACACCCCCTGTTAATACTTTTCCGGAAGCTGGAACTACAGTATTATAAGCTCTCGCTAAACGAGTAATAGAATCTAAAAGAATAATCACATCTTTTTTATGTTCTACTAAACGTTTAGCTTTTTCAATTACCATTTCTGATACTTGAACATGTCTTGATGCTGGTTCGTCAAATGTAGATGCAATCACTTCACCATTTACTAAACGTTGCATTTCAGTAACTTCTTCTGGTCTTTCATCAATTAATAATACCATTAATACACAATCTGGATGATTATAAGCGATACTTTGCGCAATATTTTGTAATAACATAGTCTTCCCAGCTTTTGGGGGTGCTACTATCAATCCACGCTGCCCACGTCCAATAGGAGAAGCTAAATCTAAGACTCTAGCAGTTAAATCTTCTACAGTTCCATTACCACGTTCCATTTTTAATCGAGAATTTGCATGTAAAGGAGTTAAATTTTCAAATAAAATTTTATTACGAGAATTTTCAGGTTTATCATAATTGACTTTATTAACTTTTAATAATGCAAAATATCGTTCCCCTTCTTTAGGAGGTCGTATTTTTCCTGAAATTGTATCACCTGTTCTTAAATTAAACCGTCTAATTTGACTAGGAGACACATAAATATCATCAGGACCAGCTAAATATGAACTATCTGAAGAACGTAAAAACCCGAAACCATCTTGTAAAATCTCTAATACTCCATCTCCAAAAATATCTTCTCCACTTTTGGAATGTTGTTTTAAAATTGAAAAAATAATGTCTTGTTTACGCATACGCGCTAAATTTTCAAGACCAATACCTTCACCTAACCTTAAAAGTTTAGAGACTAATGTATTTTTTAATGTGGTAAGATTCATAATTATGAGTTATTCAGAATTTCAGAGAAAATTTTAAAATATTGTCTTTCCCCTGGTACCACAGAAAATATTATCATTTTAATACGTAATTTGTTTTTAAAAAATAAAAAACATTTTTATTTCCTAATAAAAATGCAGATAAAAACTGTGTACTAAGGTAACAAAAAAATTAAAAATTTTAAAATTTTTCTTTTCTCCAGATGATAAATAAACAATGATATATGTATTTTTTTTAAAAAAAGATTTGTAAATTTAATTTTATAAAAAACACTTATCTCCATTTTTGCAAAATATTTTTTATGTAATATTTTTATTTAAAAAATCTATTAATTCATTTTTAGAAAGTGCTCCAATTTGAGTTGCTACAATATTCGATTTATAAAATAACAATAATGTTGGAATACTCCTAATAGAATATTTAACTGGAATCTCAGGATTTTTTTCTATATTAATTTTTCCAATAATTAAATTTTCAGAATATTGATCAACTAATTCATCTAATAGTGGCGATAAGATCTTACACGGATTACACCAATCTGCCCAAAAATCTACTAAAATATATTTTTTTTCTAACAAAATTTTCTGTTCAAAATTTTTATCAGTAAACTTGAAAATTTTATTTAAAACCATATTATATTTCCTTAATTAAAATTATTAAATTATAAAAAAAATTTTATTTAATAAATTATATAAAAATATTATTTTTGAAAAATTTTAAAAATCATTTTTTTGAAATTAACATATTACGAAAATTTTTCAAATATTTTATATTATGTAATATTTTAACTGATTTAGTAAAATCCATTTTGTACCATAACAAATCTATTTTAGGTAATTCATTTAAAAAACGACTTGGTAACGTTAATATTGTAGTTCCAAAATAATATCTTTTTTTACAAAAACTCAAAAATAATTGTTTTTTTGCTCGAGTCATGCCTACATATAACAAACGTCTTTCTTCAACAATATTATTTAAAAGAATACTTTTTTTATGTGGTAAAATGCCTTCTTCTACTCCAATTATACAAACCACTGAAAATTCTAAACCTTTTGAAGAGTGTAAAGTCATTAATTGTAATGTATTCATTTTATTATTAGATTGATATAAAGAATCTAAATTTTCACCACATAAAAAATAAGATAAAATTTCAATTAAATTTTTTGAATTTTTATTTTTACTATCTAATAAAGTTTTTTTTAACCATTTCGAAAAAAACTGAATATTTTCTATAGCATGTTTAAATAATGAAGGTTCCTTAAGACGCTTTTGTGTCCAATGTAAATATTTAAGATCTGAAATAATAATATCTAAAATTTTATATGGCATATTATATAAAATTTTAGTTAATTTTAAAATCCATTTAAAAAAATTATTTAAAATTAATATTACTTTAGAATTAAAAAAAAATGTTAAATTTTTAAAAATGCATGTATCTAATAAATTTAAATTATTTTGTATTGCAACTTTTTTTAATTTTAATATTGTAACTTTCCCTAATCGTCGATTCGGAACATTAATAATACGAATAAAAGCTAAATCATCTGAAGGATTAATAATTAGTCTTAAATATGCTAATAAATCTTTTATTTCAATTTTCTCAAAAAAAGATTGTTCGTCATTTAATGTATATGGAATTTTTTGACTAATTAATTCTGTTTCTAATATTTTTGATTGATAATTGTTCCGATATAAAATCGCATATTCAAAATAATTTAATTTATGAATTTTTTGATGCTTTTGGATAAATTTTATAACTTTTTTAGCTTCATCAAATTCATGTTCTGCTTCTTCAATTTGTATGAAATCTCCATATTCTAATGTAGAAAATAATTTTTTTTTATAAAATATGGGATTATATGAAATTAAAGCATTTGCTACTTTTAAAATACGACCAGAAGAACGATAATTCTGTTCCATTTTAATTATATTTAAAGTAGGAAAATCTTTTTTTAAGAAAAAAAAAATTTTTTGTTGAGCACCTCGCCATGAATAAATTGACTGATCATTATCACCTACAATAGTAAAGTTAGAATTAATATTCATTAATGTTTTTAATAATGCATATTGACTTAAATTAGTATCTTGATATTCATCAATTAATAAATATTGAATTTTTTTACGCCATTTTAATTGTATTTTTAAATTTTTTTGTAACAATAAAGTAGGTAATAAAATTAAATCATCAAAATCTATCATATTATGCAATTTTAAATATCGTTCATATTGCTTATAATAAGTTAAAAGTAATTGTTGCGATACATTTTTTGATAAATTACAGATGTCTTTAGGTAATAACAATTTTTGTTTCCAAAAAGAAATTTTTAATAAAATCTTTTTAATAACCTCTTTTTTTATATTTTTTTGAAAACAAATTAAATTTTTTAAAATTTTAATTTTTTCATTTTCATTTAATAAAGTAAAATTTTTTTTAATATTTAAAAAACGATATTCTTGACGGATAATACGCATACCAAAAGAATGAAATGTTGAAATAATAATAGAAGACATTTCATTAGAAGTTAAAATTTTTTTTAAACGATTTTTAATTTCATATACTGCTTTATTAGTAAATGTTACAGTAATAATAGAATTCGGTTTATAATGATAAAATTTTATTAATTGAATAATTTTATTAATAATAACACTTGTTTTACCAGATCCAGCACCAGCTAAAATCAAACAAGGACCAATAACTTTTTTAATAGCTTTTTTTTGTATTAAATTTAATTTCATAAGAAATTCTAAAAAATATTTTTATTTTATTAAAAGATTTTACTAATATATATTTTTTAAAAATGTTTTTAAAAAATTTTCTCTAAAAAAATATAAGATTAATTTTGTAATTTCATAGAATACATATATGATCTTAATTTTTTTCCAATTAATTCTATTGGATGCTTCGAAATTTTTTCATGTAAAAAATTTAATTTTTTATTGTCAATACGATGTACGACAAGAGATTCACCTAAATCACTATTCTTAATTTTTTTTAAAAATTTTTTCAAAATTGGTAAAGCATTATTTGTAAATAAATAATTACCATATTCTGCTGTATCTGAAATAACTTGATTCATTTCATATAAACGTTTTCTAGAAATCGTATTTGCAATTAAAGGTAATTCATGTAAAGATTCAAAATATGCCGATTCTTTCATAATTCCAGAATTAACCATAATTTCAAAAGATAACTCTATACCAGCCTTTAACATAGCAACCATTAACGTACATTTTTCAAAATATTCTTCTTCATTTAAAAAATTTGCATCATATCCGGTTAAACGTTCAAAATCTAAATTTTTATAATAATTTCTCCATAATAATAATTTTTGATCATTATTGCTCCAATCGTGTATTAATTTTTGAGAAAATTTTCCAGAAATAATATCATCCATATGTTGAATAAATAAAGGATATAAAATTTTTTTTAATTTTATAGATAATTTATAAGCACGAATTTGAGCATAATTCGATAACCGCTGAAATAACAATGTAATACCACCTATTTTTATTACTTCAGATAATTTTTCCCATCCATATTGTAATAATGAAATAGAATATTCCGAATCATACCCTTTTTCAATTAAATGCTCATAACAAGCTAATGAACAAGATTGTAAAAAACCGCATAAAATTGTTTGCTCACCCATTAAATCTGATTTTACTTCTGCTGAAAAAGAAGATTCTAAAATTCCAGCTTTATGAGAACCCAAACCAACGGCCCAAGCTTTTGCAATATTAAATCCTTTTTGAAAAAATTTATTTTTTTGATGTACAGCTAATAATGCAGGAACTCCAAATCCTTTTAAAAATTCTGCGCGTACTTCAGTGCCAGGGCATTTAGGAGCGACCATAATCACAGTAATGTCAGAACGTAATTTCATATTATTTTCTATAACATGAAAACCATGTGAATACCCTAAAAAAGAATTTTTTTTCATTAAATGTTGTAAAATTTGAACCACTGAAGAATGTTCTTTATCAGGTGTTAAATTAATAACTAAATCTGCATTAGGAATTAATTCTTCTAATGTACCAACAAAAAATTTAGCATTTTTTGCTCGATTCCAAGATTTAGTTTTTTTCTGTATAGAAGATTCTCGAAATGCATATGAAATTGAAATTCCAGAATCACGTAAATTTAAACCCTGATTGTATCCTTGAGAACCACAACCTACAATTACTACTTTTTTATTTTTTAAAAAATTTAAAGCATTTAAAAATTCCATTTTTTTCATAATTCGACAATTTTGTAATTCTTGTAATTTTTCTCGAAAATTTAATTGATTAAAATAATTTTTCATTAAAAAATATCCTTTTAAAAACAAATTAATTTATATTGCGAAGATTACGAGTAATTTTTGTAATATCACGTATAGCTCCAGTATCCGCACTTGTTGCTAACAAACCATAAATTTTTAAAGAATCAGATAAAATTCTTACTCTTTTTTGCGGTGTATATGCAAATTTTTTTCTTTTTTTTTCTATATTTTTTCTTTTTTCTAATTCTTTCATATGAATTTTTAAAATAATTTCTTTTTTTGGTAAATTAATTTCTATTAAATCTCCATTTTTAATTAAAGCTATAATACCATAATTTGCAGCTTCAGGAGAAATATGACCAATAGAAATGCCAGAAGTACCACCTGAAAATCGACCATCTGTAATTAATGCGCAATCTTTATCTAATTTCATAGATTTTAAAAATGCAGTCGGATACAACATTTCTTGCATTCCAGGACCACCACAAGGACCTTCATAACGGATAACAATTACATCTCCTTTTTGAATTTTAGAATTCAAAATTGCTTGCACAGCCTCTTCTTGACTTTCATAAACTTTAGCTGGACCAATAAAATATAATTTCATATTTTTAATCCCCGCTGTTTTAATCAAAGCTCCATTAGGAGCTAAATTACCATATAATACTGATAATCCACCAATTTGATTATATGCATATTTACAAGAACGAATACAACCAAATTTACGATCTTTATCTAAAGTTAACCATTTAAAATTTTGAGAAAACGGAATACGAGTTTTTTTTCCTAACGGACCTGAAGAATAAAAATCTTTAACATATAAATTTTTTGTAGTTAATATATTATATTTTTCTAATAAATTTTGAAAAGTAATACCTAAAATATTTTTTATAGAATTTTTTAATAAACCTTTTTTTTGTAATTCTATTAAAATTCCTATAATTCCACCGGAACGATGCAAATCTTCCATATGATATTTTGAGGTATTTGGAGAAATTTTACATAAATAAGGAATTTTTTTAGAAATTTGATTAATATCTTTCATAGAAAAATTAATTCGAGCTGTAACTGCTAAAGCTAAAATATGTAGAATAGTATTAGTAGAACCACCCATAGCAATATCTAAAGCAATTGCATTATACAAAGATTTATATGTAATTAAATTTTTTGGTAATAAACTTTCATCATTTTTTTCATAATATAATTTTGTATTTTTAACAATTAAACGTCCTGCTTTTAAAAATAAATTTTTACGATTAATATGTGTAGCAACTAAAGTACCATTTCCAGGCAAAGATAAACCTAATACTTCCGTAATACAATTCATAGAATTTGCTGTAAACATTCCAGAACAAGAACCACACGTAGGGCAAGCAGATTGTTCAATTTCTTTTAAAAATTCATCAGAAACATTTTTGTCAGCACCATGTACCATAGCATCTACTAAATCAATTTTTATAATTTTTTTATTATAAATAATTTTTCCAGATTCCATTGGGCCACCTGAAACAAAAATTGTAGGAATATTTAAACGTATAGTTGCCAACAACATTCCAGGAGTAATCTTATCACAATTAGAAACACAAATCATAGCATCAACACAATGAGCATTAATCATGTATTCAATAGAATCTGCAATCAATTCTCGAGAAGGTAAAGAATATAACATGCCACTATGCCCCATAGCAATACCATCATCTATTGCAATGGTATTAAATTCCTTAGCAATACCACCAGAATTTTGAATTTCTTTAGAAATTAAAGAACCTATATGACGTAAATGAATATGTCCAGGCACAAATTCTGTAAATGAATTTACAATAGCTATAATTGGTTTCCCAAAATCTTGATCTTTAACACCAGTAGCTCGCCATAATGCTCTAGCGCCAGCCATATTTCTACCATTAATAGTTGTAGAAGAGCGATAAATAGGCATAAAAAAATTACTCATAGAAAAAGTTATAATTTTCAATATTTTATTTGAAATATTTTATTTTTAAAAAAAATATAAAATATAAAAAAATGTATATATTTAATTAGAATGATAAATATGATAAGATTTTAAAAGTTTTTTAGATATTATTTATATTACTAAAAAATTCTATATTTTTAAAAATAATAAAAAAATACAAGGGTGGAGGGATTTGAACCCCCAACACTCGGTTTTGGAGACCGATGATCTACCAAATTGAACTACACCCTTTTAAAAAATTTAAAAATATAAAATTATAAAATTAATTATACAGAAACTATTTTAAAAATACAACTACATCTCAAAATAGAATATAAAAATAATTATAAAACATTAATTTAAAAATTGATAAAATATTTTTAAAAATTTATATCAAAAAAAATTTTCAAAATATCATATTTTTTTTAAAATAAATAATTCTGGAATTTTATATGAAACAACCTATATATTTAGATTATGCAGCTACTACTCCTGTTGATTTAAAAGTATATAAAAAAATGAAAAAATTTTTTTTATTTACTGGAATTTTTGGAAATTCAGCTTCTCGTTCACATCAATTTGGTTGGGATGCTGAAAAAGCAATTTGTAAAGCAAGAAAAAATATTGCACAGTTAATTAATGCTGATCCTCGTGAAATAATTTTTACTTCCGGAGCAACAGAATCAAATAATTTAGCTATAAAAGGATTATATGAATTTCATAAAAAAAAAAATACACATATTATTACGAGTCAAATTGAACATAAATCAGTTTTAGATAGTTGTCGATATTTAGAAAGTAAAGGATGTCAAATAACATATTTAAAACCTAATAAATATGGTATGATTAATTTAAATGAATTAAATAATACAATCCTTCCACATACACTATTAATTTCTATTATTCATGTTAATAATGAAGTAGGAATAATTCAAAATATTTCTAAAATTAGTAAAATCTGTAAAAATAAAAAAATATTTTTACATATTGATGCTACACAAAGTATTGGAAAACTTAAAATTGATGTACAAAAATTAAACATAGATTTGTTATCCTTTTCTGGACATAAAATATATGGACCCAAAGGAATCGGAGTATTATATGTTCGACGTCGCCCAAGAATACGTTTAACTTCACAAATCCATGGAGGTGGTCATGAACGAGGATTACGTTCAGGTACATTACCTATTCATCAAATTGTAGGTTTAGGAGAAGCCTGTAAAATTTTAAAAAAAGAAATGTATAATGATATTTTACATTATTCTAAATTACAAAATTTATTATGGAATGGTATAAAAAATATTGAAGAAATTTATTTAAATACATATTTAAAAAATAGTGTATCCAATATTTTAAATATTAGTTTTAATTTTGTTGAAGGTGAATCTTTAATAATGGCTTTAAAAAATTTAGCTATTTCTTCAGGATCTGCTTGTACTTCTTCAAGTTTAGAACCATCATATGTATTACGAGCTATGGGAATTAAAGATGAATTAGCTCACAGTTCTATTAGATTTTCTATAGGTAGATTTACTACAATTCATGAAATTGAAATAACAATTAAATCTATACATTTAGCAATCCAAAAATTACGTGAACTTTCACCATTATGGGAAATGTATCAAAAAGGTATTAATATAGAAAAAATTATATGGAATAAATAATTTAAAATATATGAGAAAAATCATGACATATAGTAAAAAAGTTTTAGATCATTATGAAAATCCTAGAAATGTAGGTTCATTTAGTAGCAAAAAAAAAAATATTGGAACTAGTTTAGTAGGAGCTCCAGCATGTGGAGATGTTATGAAATTACAAATTAAAGTAAATAAAAAAGGCATTATTGAAGATGCTTGTTTTAAAACTTATGGATGCGGATCTGCAATTGCATCAAGTTCTTTAATGACGGAATGGATTAAAGGAAAAACTTTAAAAGAAGCTTCAAAAATTCAAAATACAGCCATTGTAAAAGAATTAAATTTACCACCTGTAAAAATTCATTGTTCAATATTAGCAGAAGATGCAATTAAAGGAGCTATTTCTAATTATCTTTCAAAAAATATGTTAAATAAAAATATAAAAAAATATAAATAAAATTTAATTTTTCATTAGTGCTGAAAATATTTCATAAAAATTCAGCACTTAACCAAACAAAAAAATATGCAATATATAAAAAATAAAATTAATTATTTTAAATTATTTAAAATATCTCAAAATTTTTATATTAATAAAAAGTTATTAAAAAAAAATTTTTATAAATTACAAATTAAATATCATCCTGATAAAATTAACAAAAATTTTTTTAATATTTTAGACAAAAAAATTAATTCTCAAAACATTAACAAAGGATATCAAATTTTAAAAAATGATTTTAAACGAGCTAAATATTTATTATTATTAATTGCTAAAAAAAAAATAATAAAAAAAACAGTTAATCAAAAAATTTTAATAAAACAATTTGAATTATATGAAAAAATTGAGCATTTTAAAAACCTTAAAAATAATTTTCAAAAAATTTTAATTTTTATTTTAAATCTTAAAAAAAAAATTAAAAAATATTTTATAAAAGTTAACATTGAATTTGAAAAAAAAAATATTTTAAAAATACAAAATATATTACATAAATTATTTTTTTTAAAAAAAATTTTAAAAAAAATAAATTTTATATATAATAAAAAAAAAACTGATTTAATTATTTTAAAAAAATAATATTTTTATATATTTTTTAAAAAAATGGAGAATTATGCCTAAAATTTTTTTTTACCCTCATAAAATTTTATTACCTATAGGAATAACTGTAATTTCAGTTCCAGGAAAAAGCATTTTAGATATAGCATTAGAAAATAAAATTAATATTGAACATGCATGTGAAAAATCATGTGCATGTTGTACATGTCATTGTATTATTAGAAAAGGATTTAATTCATTATCTATTTGTCAAGAAAAAGAAGAAGATCTATTAGATAAAGCTTGGGGATTAGAAAAATATAGTCGATTAGCATGTCAAGCTAAAATAGGTATTTCGGATATTTCTGTTGAAATTCCTTTATACACTCTTAATCAAGAATCTTAATTATTTAAAAAATTTTATCAAAATATTATTTTTTTTTTTTAAAAAAAGGATTAAAACTATTTTTAAAAAAAATTTGAATAGATGAATGAAAAATTAATAATTTTTTTTGAAAAAAATTTTTTAAATATTTTTGATATGATAATTTCAAAAAATTTGTTTGTGTACCATGAATAATAATTGTTAAAGGATTTATTCCCCCTAAATGCGCATATTTTAAACGAATTCTTTTATTTAAAGTACCCATATGAACAGGATGTTTTAATATTGCTTTTTGAAGAATATTTGTTAAAAAAAGGGGGGTAAATTTTTTTTTTGAATAATTATAAATTTTTTGAATATTATTAAAAAAAGAATTTAAACCAATTTTTTTTAAAGCAGAAATAAAAAAAATTTTATAATATGAAACAAATTTTAAACGATCAAGAATATTTTTTTTATAAATATTTTTTTGATTTTTTGGAATAAAATCCCATTTATTAATAAATATTAAACAAATATAACCTTTTTTTACAATTAAATTTAGTAAAAATAAATCTTGAGAAGTAATTCCTATTTTTGCATCGAATAATAATAAAATAATATCACATTTATTTAATATACTAAAAGTTTTAATTCTAGAAACATATTCTAAAAAATTTTGTTTTTTTTTTTTTTTAAAACCACAAGTATCCATAAAAATATATTTAATATTTTGATAGAAAAAAGGAACAGTAATTATATCACGTGTAGTTCCAAAAGATGAACTAGTAATTAATGTTTTTTTATTAATTAAAGTATTAATTAAAGTAGACTTTCCTACATTAGATTTTCCAATAATACAAATTTTAATTTTTAAAATATTTTTTTTTTGCAAAAAATAAAAATTATTTTTTTGCGAGTCAGAATTAATAATATTTATTTTTTTTTTATTAGAATAAAAATATTCAAAAATATCTTTTAAAAAAATAGAAAGTCCTAAACGATGACTTAAAGATATTGCATAAATTTTTTTAATTCCTAATTGATAAAAATCTTTTTCTATAAAAAAATTTTTAATTTTATCAATTTTATTGATACATAAAAAAATTTTTTTTTTTTCTCTTTTAATTTTGTTTAAAATTAAAAAATTTAAAGAAGAAATTGGTAAAATAGAAGAAATCATAAAAATTATTAGATTTGCTTCTTTAATAGTTTTAATAATTTGTAAATTAATTTGATTTAATAAATTATTTTTTTTTTTCTTTTTTTTAAAAAAAGACAATTCAATTCCAGCTGTATCAATTAAAAAAAATTTTTTATTTTTAAAATAAAATTTTCCAAAATTTCTATCACGAGTTGTTCCAGATTTTTTATAAACTAACATAGATTTTTTATTTGTCAAGATATTAAACAAACTAGATTTTCCTACATTAGGAGATCCAATTAATGCAATTTTAGGATTCATATGAATTATATTCCAAAAATTTTTATAATATTAAATTTTTTATAAAATTTTTAATTTTTTTTTAAATATTAATTTTAAAAAAATTTATTTTAACATATTCATTTTTTTTGTCTATAAAAATTTTAACTTTTTTAAAAAAAATATTAAAATTGTTAATTTATATTAATACATTATAATTCACATCTTATCCACAGGTTATTAAATAATAAAAATATTTATTAATCAATAAATTAAATAAGTTATCCACAAAAAAAAAAATTATAATAATAATAAATTCTTATAATTTAAATTGTTTTTTTTTTTATAAATTCAAAAGAATAGCTAATTAATAAACCATATTTATATTCAAAAAAAAAATAATATGATATATATATAAATAAACTTAAATAAGAAAAAATACATATGTAACTAATTTAAAATAAGGTAATAGAG
>NZ_CP135010.1 GCF_039383305.1 Buchnera aphidicola (Nippolachnus piri)
CTTTTTCTTCTTTTTTGTTTTTTCTTTTTCTTCTTTTTTGTTTTTTCTTTTTCTTCTTTTTTGTTTTTTCTTTTTTGTTTTTTCTTTTTTCTTTTTTGTTTTTTCTTTTTTTAAAGTAATATGTTATTTTGCATCTATTTCTTAAGAAGCATGTATTTTGAAAAAGTATATGCATCTATTTTAAAAATATATAAATTTTTTTTTATTTTTTTTTTTTTTTTTAATAAAAAAAAAAAAAATGAGAAAAAATGAGAAAAAATGAGAAAAAATGAGAAAAAATGAGAAAAAATGAGAAAAAATGAGAAAAAATGAGAAAAAATGAGAAAAAATGAGAAAAAATGAGAAAAATTTTTTATAAAAAAAAATTAATTATAAATTTGCTAATTTTCGTAATTTAAAATATTCAATATTCACCTGTCGTTTTAACGCATCCACGCCCATTTCACAAAGTTCTTCAATCGAATAACGTTTAATTAACATATTTAAAATATAAGAACGTGCTTTTGTTTCTTTTAATTTAATAATTTTAATAGCATAATTTTTTTGTTTTTTTATTACATGTTTAAATTTTCTTGCTTGAAAAGCGTAATAAATATGTTTTTCTTTAGCCCGTCTTTTAGCTTCTAAACTTGTAATTTTTTTTAAACCGTTTTTCAATAATTTTTTATTGATCCAATCTAATTGTCTTTTTCGAACTTGTTTGAATTTCATTTTCGAAATGTTACATAATAAAAAAAATAAAGGAGTTAAAAAAATCATTTTAGGAATATACATACCTAAAACTTTATCCCATACTTTTTCACATTTTACAAAACCCATCGGTTCCATAAATTGTGTAATTAAACGAGAAGCACGAGTAATAGATTTATTACCAGCTTTTGATTTAGTGGATAATCCACATTGATCAGAAAGTTTTTCTACAGATGCCATAACTAAAGTAGAAGCAATATTAAAATAATATAACATTGCTTGCACCATAGCACGAAAAGCTCTAGCTCGATGTTCATTTAAACGTCTTAAACGAAAAATAGTTTTACCAGTTTTTAAATCTTTTAATTGTCTTGTATAATTAATTTCATGACGTGCTACATCTATTTTTAAAGCACATTTCATAGCATATCGAATAAAAGCCGGACGTTTTTTAGAATTTAATAATGGTACAAACATTGGATATGGATTATATACATATTTTTTTCTAGACACTGTAACCTATACTTAGGCGGACAAAAATAAAAAATAATTAGTAATACATATATTTTAAAAGAAAAAACTTTCTTAAAAAATATTAACATAAATTTCAAAAAAAAATTTATATTTAAAAAACCAAATTTGTATCGGTCCGCCCCTAAAGTGGCAAATCTGATATTTTTTATGCACTTGAAAAAATTTCAAATCTAATTATTTTATAAAAAGAATAAAATGAAAAACTTAAATATAAAAATTTATATTTTTAAAATTTTCTTAAAAAATATTTTAATTTTTAATAATAATAATATATCATATTCTCTATTAAAAATATAATTTTTATTTATTTAATTTTCCTAATTGTTTACCTACTTGGCAAGATTTCCAAATATCATTAAAAACATTAATCAAAGCTTGAGCTGAAGCTTCAATAATATCAGTAGCTAACCCAATTCCATGAAAATTACGAGTCTTATATTTTACAACAATATCTACTTTACCTAATGCGTCTTTACCTTCTCCATTAGCTTCTAAATGAAACTTTTTTAAAATTATTGAATATAATGTAGCTTTATTTAAAGCGTGATATAAAGCATCTACAGGTCCATTAGAAGTAGTAGATTTTTGGATATTAATTTGTGTACCACATAATAAAACAATTGAAGCCGTGGCTAAACCTGATAATTTAGATTCAATATGAAAATATTCTAATTTAAAATATTCTTTTTTAACTTGTTGTTGATTAATAAAAGCTAAAGCTTCTAAATCATAATCAAAAATTTGTCCTTTTTTATCTGCTAATTTTAAAAAATCAATATATAAAATATCTAAATTGTAATCATGTTCTAAATATCCCATTTCTTTCATACGATATTTAATAGCTGCTCGACCTGATCTAGAAGTTAAATTTAATTGACTATTTTTTACACCAATTTTAATCGGATTTAAAATTTCATAATTTTCTCTATTCTTTAAAACACCATCTTGATGAATTCCAGAAGAATGTGAAAATGCATTTTTTCCTACAATAGATTTATTAATAGCTATAGGAGTATTACATAAATGACTAATTATTTTACTAGTTCTATAAATTTCTTTATGTTTTATTTGAGTCATTACACCTAATCTATTTTTATGTATTTCTAATGCCATAATAATTTCTTCTAAAGCAGTATTCCCAGCTCTTTCCCCTAAACCATTAATTGTACCTTCAATTTGACGAGCCCCCGCTTCAATTGCGCTAATAGAATTTCCAACAGCCATACCCAAATCATTATGACAATGTACCGAAATGATAGATTTATGAATATTAGGAACTTTTTCAAATAATGTCTGAATAATATTTTTAAACTGAGTAGGTATAGTATACCCTACTGTATCTGGAATATTAATAGTATTTGCTCCAGCTTGAATTGCTTTTTCTACAATATAACATAAATTATTTAATGAAGTACGTCCAGCATCTTCGCAAGAAAATTCTATATCATTTGTATATTTTTTAGCATATTTGATAGAATTTAGCATCATCTCTACAATTTCTGAAAAACTTTTTTTTAATTTAGATTGTATATGTAATGCAGATGTTCCTAAAAACAAATGTATCCTAAAATTTAAAGATTTTTTCATAGCTTTAGCTGCTATATCAATATCACCTTTTAAACAACGAGCTAAACTACAAATTTTACTATCTTTAATCTCTTTTGCAATCATTTTAATAGAATTATAATCTCCTGGAGAAGATATTGGAAAACCAACTTCAATAATGTCAACTCCTAAGCGCTCTAAAGCACGTGCAATTTGTATTTTTTTATTGATACTTAAACTTGCTTGTAATGCTTGTTCTCCATCTCGTAAAGTCGTATCAAAAATTATAACTTTTTGATTCATAGTACCCTTATTATTTTATTAATTTAAATATTTTTTATATTTTTTATAAAAATTTTAAAAATATATATTTTTTAAAGAATTTTATTATATCATATTTTTTTTTTTTTGTAAGATTTTCTATTTTTTTTTTAAAAAAAAATATTGATATTTTTTTAAAATACTATATAATTTATTTATATTTAAATTTTTTTTAAGCCCTCAGAATTATATCAGGCCCGCCCAAGCATTGGTAATTCTGAGGGTTTTTTAATTTTTGTTTATTGTAAAATATTAAAAAATTTTTAATTAAAATAAATTTTTTTTCAAAATTTCATATTTAGAAATTTTATCTTTATATTTTAAAGTATTATCAATCATATCTAATCCTAATATAATAGAATTTTTTTGTATTGAATTCATAGAAAATTTTATAATTAATTTATTTAAAAAAATTTTTTGTTGTATTAAATCTATTGTACATAATAAAGTTGGATTTTTTTTTAAAATATCAAAAATTTTATTAATATAAAATTCTTTAACTTGAATTAATATTAATCCATTATTTAAACTATTATTAAAAAAAATATCAGAAAAACTAATTGCAATTATAATTTTAAAACCAAATTCTAATAAAGCCCATACAGCATGCTCTCTAGATGAACCGCATCCAAAATTTTCTCTTACTAATAAAATATTTGAATTTTTATATATTACTTGATTTAAAATAAAATTTTTATTCTTTATTTTACCTTTAGAATCTATAAACCTCCAATTATAAAATAAACTTTTTCCAAAACCTGTTTTTTTAATTTTTTGTAAAAATTGTTTAGGAATAATAATATCAGTATCAATATTAGAAATATTTAACGGAGTTATTATTCCATTATATTTAATTATTTTATTCATATTTTTTCTTTTTTTAAAAAACATTTTTTAAAATGAATATAATTTTCCATATAATGCAATATGAGCGGCTAACCAAGGACTCATTAAATGAGTACGTCCTTTAGAACCTTGCCGCCCTTCAAAATTACGATTACTAGTAGAAGCACATCTTTGATAAGGTTTTAAATAATCATCATTCATTCCTAGACACATTGAACATCCCGGATGTCTCCATTGAAAACCTGCATTTTTAAAAATTTTATCTAATCCTTCTTTTTCAGCTTGTTTTTTTACTAATTTAGAACCAGGAACAATAATAGCTTCTAAAGTATTAGAAATTTTTTTATTTTTTACTACTGTAGCCACAATACGTAAATCTTCTATTCTAGAATTAGTACATGAACCTATAAAAACTTTATCAAATGTTAAATTAATTAAACTTTGTCCATTTTTTAACCCCATATATTCTAAAGATCGTTTTATATCTTCTTGTTCAGATAGAGTAGAAAAATTTTTTAATTTAGGAATTTTTTCTGTAATAGAAATTACTTGAGAAGGATTAGTGCCCCAAGTTATTTGAGGTAATAAAGTTGTAATATCAAAACATATTTTTTGATCAAAAAAAACATTAACATCCGATTTTAAAAAATTCCATTTTTTAATTATATCTGTCCATATATAATTTTTAGGTATAAAATTTTTATTTTTTAAATAAGAATAAGTAATATGATCAGGTGGAATTAATCCAGATTTTGCGCCCATTTCAACTGCCATATTACAAATTGTCATACGACTTTCCATACTTAGTTGTTTAATAACTGATCCATTAAATTCAATAACATAACCTACACCTTTAGAAGTACCTAAAGTACGAATTAATCCTAAAATAATATCTTTTGAAAAGATTTTTTTATTTTGTTTTCCAATAATATTAATTAACATATTTTTCATACGTTTTTGTCGTAAAGTTTGTGTAGCAAAAACATGTTCCACTTCTGAAGTTCCAATACCAAAAGATAAAGTTCCAAATGCTCCATGTGTAGAAGTGTGAGAATCACCACATACAATTGTCATGCCAGGTAAAGTCATACCTTGTTCTGGTCCCATTACATGAACAATGCCTTGATTAGGATGAGATATATCATAACAAGGAATATTATAATCTACACAATTTTTAATTAAAGTTTCCATTTGTAAACGAGATTTTTTTTTTATTAAATTAAAATTTTGGTGTAATGTAGGTACATTATGATCCATTGTAGCAAAAGTTTTTTGAGGTTGTCGTACTATCCGATTTTTCAAACGTAAACCTTCAAAAGCTTGAGGAGAAGTTACTTCATGAATTAAATGTAAATCTATGTACAAAAGAGGTAATTCATTTACAGACTCATATACAACGTGTTTATCAAAAATTTTTTGATATAAAGTTTTTTTTTTCATTATAATATCTTCAATAAATTTTCAGAAATTTTAGTACCCATAGTACTTGTAGTCACAAAATTTAATCCATTAGAAAGATCTTGTGTAAAATATCCTTGTTTTAAAGTTAATAAAATAGCATTTTCAATAGCTAATGAAATATTTGTTAAATTAAAAGAATATTTAAATAACATTGCCAATGATAAGATTTGAGCAATTGGATTAGCTAAATTTTTATTTTGTAATTCTGGAGCAGATCCACCAGCAGGTTCATATAATCCAAATTTTTTTTTATTCAAAGAAGCAGATGGTAACATACCTAAAGAACCAGTTAAAATAGCACACTCGTCAGTTAAAATATCACCAAATAAATTAGGACATAAAATAACATCAAATTGAGAAGGATCTTTTATCAATTGTATAGCAGCATTATCTACATATAAATGTGTTAATTGTACTTCAGGAAAATCTTTAGAAACTTTTGTAACCACTTCACGCCATAATATAGAACTTTCTAACACATTGGCTTTATCTATTGATACTATTTTTTTTTTTCTTTTTAAAGCTTGTTTAAAAGCAAATTTAGAAATTTTTTTAATTTCATTTGTACTGTATATAGCAGTATCAAATGCGCTTATGTTTTCTGGATTTAAATTATTACGTCCTTTAGGAAGTCCAAAATAAATTCCTCCAATTAATTCACGTATAAATAAAATATCAAATCCATTTTTTATTATTTTTTCTTTTAAAGGAGATAGATTATTTAAATTTTTATATAATTTAGCAGGTCTAAGATTAATAAATAAATTAAAAAATTTTCTTAAAAATAAAAGAGAAGAAATTTCTGGTTTTTTTTCAGGTAATAAATAATTCCATTTAGGACCACCTACTGCTCCAAATAAAATTGCATCAGATTCTTGACAACCTTTTAAAGTATTTTTAGGTAATGCAGTATTATATTTATCTATAGCTTTTCCTCCAACATCAAATTCTTTAGTATATATTTTTATTTTTTTTTTTTTTTGTATAACAGAAAGAATTTTATATGCTTCTGTCATAATTTCTGGTCCAATACCGTCTCCAGGTAAAATTGCAATTTTATACATATTTTAAATACTCAATTAAAATAAATTTTTATGTTTTTAAAAAAAATTTTTAAGAATTTTTATTATATACTATTTTTTTCTTTTTTTTCTTTTTCTTCTTTTTTATTTTTTCTTTTTCTTCTTTTTTATTTTTTCTTTTTCTTCTTTTTTATTTTTTCTTTTTCTTCTTTTTTATTTTTT
>NZ_CP135011.1 GCF_039383305.1 Buchnera aphidicola (Nippolachnus piri)
ATTATTATTAATTATTATTCTTTTGTATTTGTGTTTTTATTATTATTATTAATTATTATTCTTTTGTATTTGTGTTTTTATTATTATTATTAATTATTATTTTTTTGTATTTGTGTTTTTATTATTATTATTAATTATTATTTTTTTGTATTTGTGTTTTTATTATTATTATTAATTATTATTTTTTTGTATTTGTGTTTTTATTATTATTATTAATTATTATTTTTTTGTATTTGTGTTTTTAAAAATTTTCTGTAATAATATATTATCTTTAAATTCTTTTAGATTTTATTTCTTGGATACTTATAATGATAAATAAAAATATTATGAAAATTTTTAAAAGTAATACAACGTATCATAAAAATATAATTAAAATTTTTTATACATTATGTAAAAAAAAAAAAAATACATTATTATTAGAATTCTCTAAAAAAAAAATATTATTATTTTAGATAGTATTTTAAGAATTTCAGCAAAAGAAACAAAAGTTTTTATTAAATCTTTTACAATTAATGGTCAAAAATTATTAAAATTATTAGATAAAAAAATACCAAAAAATTTATGTATTTTAAAAAAAAAAAACTTAAGAATATTATTATTTAAAAAATTTAAAAAAAAAAAATATGAAACAGAAAATTTTAAATCTTCATCTATTTTTGATAGTTTTCGTTTATTAATAAATAGTATTTCTTCTTCAGAAAATATTAGTTCTATGTTATTTGGAGGATTTTTTTCATATGATTTAATTTATAATTTTGAAAAATTACCATATGTAAAAAAAAAAAATAATTGTTTAGATTTTTGTTTTTATTTAGCAGAAAGTTTTTTAATAATTAATCATAAAAAAAAAATTTCTACATTACAAACAAATGTTTTTACAAAAAATTTTTTAGAATTAAAACGATTAAAAAAAAGATTTCAAGAAATAAAAAAAATTTTAAAAAAAAAAATTATGTCTTTAAAAATAATTACTACTTCTACTCATAAAATTTTTAAAATTTTTAAAAATTTTAAAAAAAAAAAATTTATAAAAAATATTAAAATTCTAAAATCTTTAATTTATTGTAATGAAATTTTTCAAATTAGAATTTCCTATAAATTCTTTATTCCTTGTGAACATCCTTTAAATGCTTACCAGAATTTAAAAAAAAAAAATCCTTATACATGTACATTTTATATGAAAGACCAAAATTTTATTTTATTTGGTTATTCATTAGAAAATTATTTAAAATATTCTTCACAAAAAAATCTTCTTCAAATATTTTCTTCTACTGGAATGGAATTTAGACAAAAAAATAAAAATAATATCTTTAATCAAAATTTTGATATACAAACTGAATTATTTTTACGTACTAATCAAAAAAAATTATCAGAACATATTATGTTAATTGATTTAATAAAAAATGATTTATCTAAAATTTGTAAAACTAATAGTCAAAAAATTTCTCAATTAATGAAAATAAAAAAATGTTCTAATACAATATATTTTCTTTCAAAAATTATTGGAAAATTAAAAAATAATTTAGATATTTTTCATTTTTTTCAAGCTTTTTTAAATGCAGGTATTGTAACAGGAATTCCAAAAATTAATGCCATGAAAATTATTGCTCAAATAGAAAAAATTAATCGTGGTCATTATGGTGGATCTATTGGATATTTTTTAGGATTTAAAAAAACAGAAATGTATACTATTTTAGATGCCGCTTATATTGAAAATAATATAGCAACTATACAATCTGGTATTCAAATATTTTTAGATTCTTGTCCTTATCAAGAAAATTTTAAATGTTTTGAAATAGCACAAATGATTTTATTAACAATTTTAGAATCTAATAATTTTTCAAATATATTTTATGTATAATATTTTACTTTTAAATAATTTAGATTCCTTAACATATAATTTAATAAATATGTTAAAAAATTTAAAACAAAAAATTATAATTTACCGCAATACTGAAAATTTTCAAACTATTCTTTTAACTTTAACTACAATGAAAAATCCCATTATTATATTATCTTCTGGACCAGGTATACCTGAAAATTCTGGTTGTTTATTAAAAATTTTAACATTTTGTAAAGGAAAAATTCCAATTTTAGGAATTGGTTTAGGATATTTGGCAATTATTAAAAAATATAATGGAATAATTTGTCATTCAAAAATTATTAAACTTGGACAATTTATATCTATCACACATGATCAATCAGAAATGTTCTTAAACATTCCTAATCCACTACTAGTAGCGCGATATTATACTTTAGTCTGTAAAAATATTCCTAAAGATTTAATTGTCAATGCGTGCTTTAAAAACACTCCTATGTCGATTCGTAATAATTTTGATCGTATTTGTGGTTTAAATTTTCATCCTGAATCCATTTTAACTTTTCATGGTAAAATTTTATTAAAACAACATATTGAATGGTTACGTTCTTAATTTTTTTTAAAAATAAAAATTGTGTATAACATCTGTAAAAATTGTGTATAACATCTGTAAAAATTGTGTATAACATCTGTAAAAATTGTGTATAACATCTGTAAAAATTGTGTATAACATCTGTAAAAATTGTGTATAACATCTGTAAAAATTGTGTATAACATCTGTAAAAATTGTGTATAACATCTGTAAAAATTGTGTATAACATCTGTAAAAATTGTGTATAACATCTGTAAAAATTGTGTATAACATCTGTAAAAATTGTGTATAACATCTGTAAAAATTGTGTATAACATCTGTAAAAATTGTGTATAACATCTGTAAAAATTGTGTATAACATCTGTAAAAATTGTGTATAACATCTGTAAAAATTGTGTATAACATCTGTAAAAATTGTGTATAACATCTGTAAAAATTGTGTATAACATCTGTAAAAATTGTGTATAACATCTGTAAAAATTGTGTATAACATCTGTAAAAATTGTGTATAACATCTGTAAAAATTGTGTATAACATCTGTAAAAATTGTGTATAACATCTGTAAAAATTGTGTATAACATCTGTAAAAATT